>JBGTKN010000343.1:0-8324 GCA_041744615.1 Hyphomonas sp.
GACCTCAGCCCCGTGCGCCAACTCGTTGCCGGCGTAAACGTGCTGGTCACCGGCGGCGGCGGCTCCATCGGTTCGGAACTCGTCCGGCAGGTTGCGCGCCAGTCGCCGGCCTCTCTGGCGATTGTCGATTCCTCCGAGTTCAATCTCTACCAGATCGACCATCACCTTCAGACCCTGCATCCCGGACTGCCGATCGAGTCGCATCTCGGCGACGTCCGTGATAGCGCGCGGATGGGCGATGTGTTCGCCGCCGCAAAGCCCGACCTCGTGATCCACGCCGCAGCGCTGAAGCATGTCCCGCTGATGGAAGAAAACATCTGTGAGGCGATCCTCACCAATGTCGGCGGCGCCGTTGCCGTCGCTCGCGCAGCGGTCGCCTCCGGCGCCACCCGGTTTGTCTTCATCTCCACCGACAAGGCGGTCGCGCCGGACAATGTCATGGGCGCCACCAAACGGCTCGCTGAACTGGCGATCAGCCGCATCATCTCGGAATCCCGAATGAACGGCGCGATGGTGCGCTTCGGCAATGTGCTCGGCTCCTCCGGTTCCGTCGTGCCCCTGTTCGAACGCCAGATTGCCGCTGGTGGTCCGGTCACGCTGACCGACCCCCACGCCACGCGTTATTTCATGACCATCGAGGAAGCGACGGCGCTGGTCCTCCAGGCCGCAGCGCTTCAGCGCGAAGACAGCATGGCCGAACTTTTCGTGCTCGACATGGGCGAACCCATCGCCATCCGCCAGCTCGCCGAAACGATGATCCGCCTCAAGGGCAAGGTGCCGGACGTGGATATCGAGATCACCACGATGGGCATGCGCCGGGGCGAGAAAGTCCACGAAGAACTGACATACCACCACGAGGCGCTGGTGCCGACGGCGGTCGAAGGGATCAACCGCGTGACGAGCCAGGCCCCGGTCGGCGAACTGCTCGACAAACAGGTCAACGCCCTGATTGAAGCCGCCCGCCGCCACGATACGACTGAAGCCCTCCGCCTGCTGAGCGTGCTGGTCCCGGAATACGGCGCCGACCGTGCCCGCGACATGCAACGCCGCCCGGCGTGAAACGCGCCTTGCTGCAGAGGCAAAACCGCCCGGCATTAATCCCGATCCGTGCCGAATACCTGAGAATCAAGGATCGTCAGAAGCGCGCGCTCAATGTCAACTTGGCCGTCAGCGGCGCGGAGAGGCTGATATTGTTATCATTGTGCGAACTGACCGCGTACACCTCACCCGTCAGATTTTCTAGATTGAGCTGTACCGTCAATCCCTCAGACAACTGATAGTATGCTGCCGCATCGAGCCGGGTGAATGAAGGCAACACGACGGCATTCGACACCGTCGCAAACCGGTCATCCTGCCAGACGGCACCCAATCCAAGGTCGAATCGGTCGGTTACGCGAAGTTTGTTCCAGATGCTCGCGCTATGTTCTGGTACGAGCGCAGCCGAGCGTCCGGAAGGAGCTGCACTGGTTGTTTCGGTTATCTCGGCCGTTTGCCAGGCATACGCCGCAGCAACATCCCAGCCATCCCTCACTTCGCCTTGTAGCGAGAGCTCAAGTCCCTCACTGCGCTGCGCCCCGGTCAACACCGAAATTCCCGCGACGGGTCCGGGCGCCAGCGTATTGGTCCGGTCAAGGCGGAAAAGCGCCGCTGTCAGGAGCAATTCGTCTGAAGGCTGCCACTTGATACCGATTTCCGAGTTCTCGAATTCCTCGGGCTCGAAGTCGGCAAGTGTGGGTGTCAGATTTCCGAACTGTTCGCCCGATTGTGGAAGGTAAGACTGAGCCCAGCTGGCATAGAAGGCCAGATTCTGCACCGGTTCGAACACGACCCCCAATCGCGGCGACACGAACTCGTCCGTTCGCGAAGCATCAGCGCCAATCCGGTTGTCGAACTCGAAATCAAACCGGTCAAAGCGCACGCCCGCGATGACCTGAAATTGCTCGGTCATTTGGATCTGGTCCTGCACATAAACGGCCAACAGGTTCAGGTCATTGACGTTGTTGCGAGACACCCTGCCGAAGGTGGCGACCGCGTCTTGTCCCCTGTCTGCCACTGAAACCGTAAGCCGCTCGAGTCCACCTGCAGCGGGGAACTGCCCCTCGACACGCAAGTTGTCGCTCTTTTGCTTGCCCGCCTCGACCCCCACCAACAGTGTATGGTCCACGCCACCGAACGCGCCCTTCCAGACCAGGTCGGTCTGGCTGATCACGTTCTCGCGCATCGTCAGCGAATTGTAAGCGGCCAGCTGCACTGTTCCGGCCGCCGCATTGATGGCGCTTGCCGCAAAGATGTTCTGGTAGAATTTCTCGTAGTCTCCAAAGAGCAGTGACGACCGCAGTGTCAGCGAGCTTGAAATCTCTTGTTCCAGAACAGCCGTCAGTGCATTGACAGTCACTTCGCTCGGGCTCACCTCCGCATTGCCGTAGAAAGCTTTCTCCGACACGTCGTACGGCCGACCACTGATCGACGGCACGCCGCGATCCGTCACGCGCTCGTCCACGAAATGCTCCGCTGACAGACGAAGCGAGGTCCTGTCGCCAAGTTCAAACGACACTGATGGCGAAATGCCGTAGCGCTCGCCGGTCACATTCTCGCGGTAACTGTCGGCTTGTTCGTACATCCCGTTGACGCGACCATCGATGCCGTCGGCAAGGGCGTCTCCGAGATCGGCACTGGCGCGGGCATAGCCGAATGAGCCCAGCGCGCCCGTCACATGGCGCACGCGCTCGCCGTCCGCCTGCTTCGTAACTCGGTTGATTACCCCGCCGCCGGTGCCGCGCCCGAACACGAGGCCTGACGGACCCTTTATGACTTCGATCCGATCAGTATTGTAGACGTCGCGGTAATACTGAAGATCATCCCGCACGCCATCGACGAAGAAGTCCGCCGTGGTCGTGTTTCCGCGCAGGACCGGTGCATCCCGGTGTCCCTCGCCCTGCGCTACCGTCACGCCCGGCACAAACCGCAAGGCCTCGCCCACGCCGCTCATCGCCTGGTCCCGCATCAGATCTCCGGTGATGACGGTCATCGCCTGAGGAATCTCGACAATCGGCGTATCCGTTTTCGTCGCGCCGCGCGACGTGTCTTCCGAGTATCCTGTCTTTGTGCCGTAGACGTAAACCGTCTCCTGCCGTTTCAGCCCATCCGTTGCGTCGTCAGCCTGCGCTGGCAAGGCGTAGATGAGGCCAAGACCGAGTGTCGCCGCACAGCCGCGCAACTGGGATCCAAACCGGCGGCTTGGGCGCGTTGGCGTGAAAGTTGGAATGCGCATGGTTGACCGGCCCCGCTTTGCGAATGTTTCTCATTCGCCGTAACACGGGGCATCCACGAATTGCAACTTATTCGCATTCACAAAATGTCGCAGGCCAGAAAGTGTCGCTTTCAGGCCACAACGATCGGCTTGAACGTGCCGAAGATCATCCGGCCCATGTCAGCCCCGACGGTTGCCGGGCTGTATTCGGCCATGCGTGCATCCGCCATGATCTTCTCCCAGCCGGCATCGCGGGTGGTCTGGTCCTTCCAGTTGATCCAGGAAAACACGATGTCCTCCCCCGGCTTCTTTAGCACGGCAGTATGGAAGGAGTTCACCTTGCCCTCGGGCACATCATCGCTCCAGGCATCGACCACCGACGTCGCACCGTGTGCGAGGAACAGGTCCGCCATCTTCTTTGCCGCCGCCGTATAGTCCGCCCGCTTGTCCGCCGGCACGGGCATCACAGTCCCGTCAATCACCCCCGGCGCTACCAGCGCGTCGCCCAGCAGATGCGCAAACCCGCCATAGATCATCCGCATGCCATCAAACGGCATCTCCATGCCTGGCCCGCCAAGATCGGGATCGGCCATCACCGCCGCATTGCCGGCATCTCGCGCCGCCCGGTCCGGCCAGATGATCCAGGAGAACAGCACCGTCTCATCGTCCTTCTTCATCACCGCCGAGTTGAGGCAGTTCGTCTTGCCTTGCGGCACGTCCACGCCCCAGTTTTCCACGAACCCAATTGCGCCATGCTTCCTGAACACTTTCGACGCATCCGACGCCATTTTCCGGTACGCCTCCTTGTTTGCGTCCGGCACCGCCAGCACAAATCCATCCACATAGGTCATCTTCAGTCTCCTGACATTTGCTGCATCGCGGCGTCGCGCGCCGCTTCCATTTCCTCCGGCGATTTCGGTGGCCAGATCGGCGTCGCAATCGACCACATATGGCCGAACGGATCCTTCACCAGACCATACCGGTCGCCCCAGAACTGATCCGCCACCGGCATCACGATTTCGGCGCCCGCCTTCACCGCTTTCGCCGCCACCGCGTCCGCATCGTCGACCATGAGGTGAAGCGTCACCGACGACCCGCCGAGGCTCACCGGCGAGTGCCCGTCCATCTCGGGATACTCGTCATTCATGATCACCATGGCGCCATTGACGCGGATCGCGGCATGCAGCAGCCGCCCGTCCGGTCCCGGCAGGCGCATAAGCTCCTCGGCGCCGAACGCGGCCTTGTAGAACTCGATGGCCTTCGCGCAGTCCCGGCACACGATGTGCGGCGTCACTAGGCCCATCCCCATTTCGGCGGCAATCTCCGCCACTGGTTTCCTGCTCTTAGCCATATCTGTCTCCTTCAACCTGCAAACGCCGCTTCGATTGCGGCAATGTCGATCTTGCCCATCGTCAGCATCGCGCTCTGCGCCCTCCCAGCGGCCGCCCTATCATCCGATGCAAAAAGCTCCATCATCCGGCGCGGAACAATCTGCCAGGACACGCCGAACCGGTCGGTCAACCACCCGCACCGGCTCTCCTCGCCGCCCTTCGCCGTCAGCGCCGCCCACAGCCGATCAGTCTCCGCCTGGTTTTCCGTCGGTACACTGATCGAAACCGCCGGCGTAAGCTTGTAATGAGGCCCCGCCGTCAGGATCATCATCGGCGCGCCTGCCAGCGTGAACTCCACCACCATCGGATCGGACGCCGCATCATCCGGATTCCCCGTCGGCGTCACCGAATCGATCCGGCTGTCTGGCAGCAGTGACACGTAGAACTCCGCCGCCTTCTGCCCGCCCTGCGTAAACCAGAGGCAGGTCCGCACCTTTACTTTTTCCGCCATGAATCTCTCCCGTGATCACGCCGTTTCATGCGCCGCAAAAACCTTCAGCTGCGACGCAAGCGCTCGCCTGAACGCCGGGCGCTCGAGGCAACGCGCACAATAGGCTTCCAACTCCGGATACGGCGCCAGATGCGGAGAGCCCGCAATCTCGCGCAGCACGCAGGCCATCATCAGGTCACCCGCCGAGAACTTGCCTTCCAGATAGTCCTTCCCCGCCAGCCAATCCTGCAGGCGCCCCAACCGGTTCTTCAGCCCCTCGCCTGCTTTTGCGCCGAACGCTGCCGCCCAGGGCTGATCTGCCCAGAACAGCTCCGCCATCCGCACATTCATGACATTCGGCTCCACCGAGTTCATGGCTGCAAAGATCCAGCTGATCGTCCGGGCCCGGCCCACTTCATCTTTCGGCATCAGCGCCTCGCTGCCTTCCGCGATCCGGAGCACGATGGCGCCGGATTCAAACATGTCGACCGGCCCGTCGCGGTAGACCGGCACCTGCGCGAAGGGCTGACGGCGCAGATGTTCCTTCGTCTGGTTCTGCTCCAGCGTAATGATGTGTTCCGAATACGCCTTGCCCGCTTCCTCCAGGGCCCAGCGCACCCGCAGGTCGCGCACGAAGCCTTGCGCAAAATCGGGCACCCAGTTGTAGGCAGTCACTTCCGGCATCAGTCAGCCCTTTCGATCAGTATGTTGCCTGCCTGTTCTCGTTGACAGATAGGTTGATATCAACCTACATCTTTTTCATGCGCAGCGATTTGCCGATCACCGTCACGCAGGAAGTCTATGGGCGCTGCCTGTGCCTGAACGTGCACCGCGCCGCGCGCGCCCTCGCCCGCCGGTTTGACACTGCCCTGGCGCCCTTCGACATCAGCCATGGACAGTACTCTCTTATGATGTCGCTGAACCGGCCGGATGCCCCGCGCCTCGGCGACGCGGCTGCCTTCCTTGCGATGGACCGCACTACGCTGACCGCCAATCTCAAACCGCTGGAACGCCGCGGTCTTGTCGAAACCCGTCCGGACGAGGAAGACCGCCGCTCCCGCCGCCTCTACCTGACAGACGCCGGCCGCGACCTCCTGAGATCCGCAGTCCCCGTCTGGCGCACCACCCATGACGAAGTCGATACCCACCTCGCGACCAATGGCCAATCGCTGCGATCCGAGCTGCGCCGCGTCGCCGCCGTCTATTGAACCTTGGTTCCAGCTGGGACGATGCTGGATCATAAGAAAACGCGACGGCGTGAGAATAAATGAGAAAGAATGAGAGAAAATCGTCATCCAGAGTGCACGGATCGCATACGGATGAAGCAGGTCTTCGAAGCTTGGCGAGGTTGGGAACCCGGACTCTCGCCTACAAGATCCACCCAGCCCGAAAAATAAATCTCAATCCCGCCATGCCGCTAGAAAAGACTTTCCCTATCCTTCCGCCACACCTCCGCCCACGGAGTTATACTCCGTGCATGATCCCTTAGGAAATCTCCCAAACAACAGCCCCCCTCACGCGCGTACCTCAGGTAAACTCGACGCGCTCCTGCGAGAAGTAGAACAGAGAGCGCGTCTCGTCGTCGAGGGTATCGCCCGGCACGTTCAGCAGCGTCCGCATCGCATGCTTGCGGTCGCGCAGGGCATGGTCGAAATCCGCCTCGATCAGCTTGTCGACACCCGTCCGCGTCATCGCCTCTCGGATCTCCATGTACAGCGTCAGCGAGCCGGCAAGGAACATCGACTCCCAGGCGATCTTGCTGGCGATCTTGTCGTGGATGTCGATATAGCCGAACTGGCGCTCCATCACCGACTGCCGCTTGCAGATGAAATCGATCTCGTGGCGATAGTCCGGGTGGCGCATGTAATAGGACTTCAGCGCCGTCATCTCGCTCTCGATCTGGCTCTTCAGCTCTTCGGGCAGATGGTCCTGCATGATGATCACGATGTCTATATCGGACCCCTTCAGCATCTCGCCGCTGGCGGCATGTTCGCGCGGCTCATTGTGAGCCAGGAAATAGGCAAGGTCGCCGGCAATGAACGCGCACACCTGGCTGCGCACCTCGCGCGACTGTTTCAGGAAGAGCGCACGCAGCGCCGCCTGCGCGACGGCGAGTTTCTCGCGGCTCACCTCCCGGTGCATGTTCGACAATTGCCCCTGCCGCTCGATCATCTGCTCGCGCTGGCCCGGCAGGCCGAACAGCGTAAAGGAGAGAAAATCCCGAAGGATCGACGGGCTGAGCCGCACCTGATCGCTCCGTGTAATATCGAAACGCAGGTAATAGCTGGCAAAGTGCGAGATCAGGAAGGACTGGCTGCGGAAACAGGCCTGCCACAGCCGCAGCACCGGAATCTCCGGAAGCGCCCAGGCGAGTTCCTTACCGATCTGCGGCCCCTTCGCCTCCAGCACCTGCAGCACTCGCGCTTCGATCTCGCCCAGTTCCTGCATGACGCTACTCCTTGCTCATCTTTACAGAGGCCTGTCCGAAATAGTCCGGCAGGTCAGCGAGGCGAGGATGCTTCCGGTCGCGGTCCGACAGCTTCAGGTCGCCCTGTGCCACCGGCCAGGCAATCGCCAGAGCCGGATCGTCAAAGGCCAGCCCGAAATCACTGCCCGGCGCATAGCCGGCGCTCACCTTGTAGGTCACTTCCGTGCCCGGCTCGAGCGTGCAGAAACCATGTGCAAATCCTTCCGGCACGAACACCTGCGTGCACTCCGCCTCGCTCAGTTCCAGCGTCGTGTGCAGGCCGAAGCGGGGCGAGCCCTTGCGGATGTCCACGATCACATCCAGCATCCGCCCGCGCGTGCAACGCACCAGCTTTGCCTGCGCGTGCGGCGGCGCCTGGAAATGCAGCCCACGGAGCGTTCCGGCAAGCTCGGACCGGGACTGGTTGTCCTGGATGAAGCGTGCATCGATCCCCGCCGCGCGAAACGCCGCCTCGTTGTAGATCTCGCTGAACCAGCCGCGCGGATCACCCAGGCGTTTCAGGCGGACGATCAGTACTTCCGGCAGCACCGGATCGGGCGAAACATCAAGACTCATGCGCGGACCCAGAAAACACCTCAGGCGGCTATAGCACGCCGCCCGGGGGCTTCAATGTGCCCCTATTCAACCGTGACGGACTTCGCGAGGTTCCTCGGCTGATCCACATCCGTGCCTTTGACCAGCGCCACGTGATAGGCCAGCAGCTGCAGCGGAATGGCCGCCAGGATCGGCAGCGACACTGCATCCCCGTCCGGCAGGCGGATCACA
>JBGTKN010000344.1:0-7850 GCA_041744615.1 Hyphomonas sp.
GGTCGCCCTACATGCTGGCCGAGCGCACCGCCTTCACCGACTGGCTGATCGACAATTTCCGCGGCAATCTCGGCGCGCCGCCGGCCGACGGACCGGAGCCGATCCCGATCTTCATCATCGGCCTGCCCCGTTCCGGCACGACTCTCGTCGAGCGCATCTTTTCGGCTCATCCGGATGTGACCGACATGGGCGAGACGCATGGCTTCTCGCTCGCGATGCGCGACGCGGCCGGGCTGCAGCGGTTCGGTGAACTCGATATAGAAACGGTCGGCAAACTCGGCCAGATCGACTGGCCGGAGGTTGGCCGCCGCTATCTCGACAGCCTCGCCTACCGCAAGCCGCAGACGCGCTTCTTCACCGAGAAGCTGCCGCACAACTATCACCTGGCCGGCCCGATGCGCCTCGCCTTCCCGCAGGCGCGGTTCGTGCATCTGCGCCGCGCGCCGATGGATTCGCTGTTCGGGGCCTACAAGGTCCTGTTCGGCGATGGTGCCTACCTGTGGTCCTACCGGTTCGAAGATCTGGCGCACGCCTATGGTCTCTACCGCAAGATCACCGACCATTGGCGGCGCGAACTCGGCGACAGTTTCGTGGATGTGACGCTGGAGCAGCTGATCGCCGATTCCGAGACCGAGATCCGCCGCCTGCTTGACCGCACGGGCCTCGACTTTCATCCCGGCTGCCTCACGCCCCACACGGCCAAGGGCGGCGTCTCGACTGCATCGAGCACACAGGTGCGCCAGCCGATCAACAGCCAGGGCGTCGGCGCCTGGCGCACCTATGCCGACGGCTTCGAGCCGCTCCGCCAACGGCTGGAAGCGGACGGGTTTGTCGATTCGCGCGGCGATCCGATCTGGTAGGCGCGCGCCGCCGCAGATCCCTTCTAGTAAGGCGCGCCCGCGTGTGGGCCGCGTCCTCGCGCGCCTGCGACGAACTTGCCGTTCAGACCCGCAAAATGAAAAAGGGCGGCAGGTTTCCCTGCCGCCCTCTGTCTGTCTGGTTCGACTGAAGCTTAGAACTTCAGGCGCGCCTGGATGCCGAACGTGCGGCCGATCACCCATGGCGCGTAGAGCGCGGCATCGGTGTTGCCCTGGTCGATGACGCCCGTCACCGTTTGTGGCGGGAATTCGTCGGTCAGGTTCGAAACGGTGCCGACAACGCGGAACCGGTCCGTGACGTCCCAGGCAATCGATGCGTCGAAGTTCGAGAACGCATCGGTATCCGGGCCACCGAAGAAGGCTTGCTCCATCGATGGCAGGTAGTTGTGGCGAACCTGGAACAGCCAGTCGTCGAGTTGGTAATCAACCGTCGTGACCGTCTTGTACTCGGGTGTCGCCCCGCCAATGCCCGCGAAGGTGATGCCGAGCTGATCGACACCGCCCGATTCCCACTTTTCGGTGAGCGTCAGGAGCAGGTTCACGCCGAACGAGCCGGGTACACCCGAGATGAGCTCATCGAGGTCGACCTGATAGTCGGCCTGAACGTCCCAACCCTGGATCTCGGTCGCTGCAATCGTGTTCGTCAGCGTTGTGTTGACCGACGTGACCTGGCCGGTGGTCGGGTCGCGAATGATCTGCTGACAATCGAAAGCTGACTGAGCCGTTGCCCCCAGGTTGTTGTAGCAGGAGTTCAGGATCGTCTGGGCGCCGCGGGACACGATCGCATCGGTGAGTTCGATGTCGAAGTAGTCAGCAGTCATCCGGAGTGTACCCACCGGCAGGAAGTCCGGCTCGAACACGGCACCAGCCGTGAACGTTTCACCGGTTTCCGGCTGCAGGCCCGGATTACCGAACGCAAAGGCCTGAACCTGCGAGTTGTTCGCGACAAACGTCGGTGCGAGACCGCCCGGCACGAAGCCGCCGCCGATATTGCCGTTCGTCGTACAGAAGCTCAGGAGGGCCGGATTCGCCGACGTTACAACGTTGCGGCAAGGGTCCGAATATCCTGGGAAGCCCTGGTCGCCGTTCTGGAAGCTTTCCAGAGCCGACGGTGCGCGGACGGCCTTGTTGTAGACGGCCCGGAAACGGAGCCAGTCAACCGGTGCATAACGGCCGCCATACTTGTACGATTCCACGCTGCCGATGGTCGAGTAGTCCGATACGCGGTAGCCGCCTTCGATCGAAAGCTCATCAACGAAGGGCAGGTCAGCCAGGATCGGGATGTTTACCTCGGTATAGGCTTCATAGACGTCCAGCGAACCAAGGATATTCTGGACGGCGTTGAAGCCGGCGATTTCGCCGCGGCGCTGAGCGTCATCAACGATCAGTCTCACGTCATCATCGCGGTACTCGAAGCCGACAACGGTCGAGACCGGGCCGGCCGGAAGATCGAACAGGTCGCCGCGAACATAGCCCGAGAAGAGGGTCTGCTCGATCGTCTGGTTAGCCTGGACGTCTGTACGAATGAAGTTGATAGCTGCGGGGCTCGGCGTCAGCGCCGGCGGTCCGAAGATATCGACGTTCACGCAATCCGGAAGGCGGGCTGCGGCCGGGATGTTGGCACAACCAGCCACGCCCTGGAGGAGAGCAACGCGGTTGATGTTGTTGGCCAGCGACTGGTTGAAGCGGCCTTGGCCCCAACCGGCAGACAGGCTCCAGTCCCAGTTCTCGGAAATGTCACCCGTGAAGGACACGCGGCCAAGGAGCTGCGAGTTGACGAACTCGCCCGCACGTGGACCAATACCGTTCGATCGCCAGGCGTAGCCGAAGTTAGACGCAGGGTTCGGTCGGGAGTTAAGCGCCGCGGACAGATCGGGGTGCGGATCGTCCGCGGTGCCCACAATCCCGTCCGGACCAGCGATGGCCGGCGACGACACAGGAATCGACAGACCGGTGATCGGCGTCGCGGCCAGCTGGACCTGCGTCTGGCTGCGAACGTAGGACAGGAAGGTTTTCATCCGGATATTGTCGGTGACGTCATAGTTACCGAAAGTCTGGATGCCGAAGCGCTCGGCCGGAAGGTAGATGAAGTTGTCCGGCGCGAAGTTATAGCGTGACGACCCCCCATCGCGCAGCGGGATGCCGCACGAACCTGTTGCACTATTGCTACCGAAGTAAGGCGTCAGCTGGCCTTGGTCGTTGAAAGACAGGTTGCCGCCATTGACCGCGACGCCGGGAGTAGCCGGGTTACAATCGGTATTGGCCGCAGCGAACCGACCAGCCGTTGCCGGGTTGGTCGAGAGGTTCTGGAACGGGTTGGCCGCGCTGTTCGAAATGAGCCCCCAGGGCGGCGTCGCCGAGCCACCATTGAAGGTAAAGATGGAGAAGCCAGGGAAGTTCGCCGTGATGTTGGCACGGGCTGCCAGATAGTCGTCAAGAGAGTCGACGACGCGGGCGGCGCCTTGAGCGTAGCCGCCGTTGACGAGGTCATAACCGTAGACGACAGCCGCAGAAACGCGCGAGTAGTCATACTGGCTTTGTTTCACGCCGTCGCGGTTAAAGTAGGACGCGTAGGTGACCAGGTTGCCACGGCCGCTGTCGAAGTTGCCGCCGAAGAGGAAGTCGACAGTTTCGTACTGGGCGTTGCCGTCGAAACCGCCACCACCACCCACGGTGATCTGCGCGCCTTCAAAGTCGTCCTTCAGGATGAAGTTGACGACGCCTGCGATGGCGTCCGAGCCGTACACAGCGGAAGCGCCGCCGGTCACAACTTCGATCCGGTCAATCAGGCCGGCCGGGATCGAGTTTAGGTCAACCACGCCAGTGGTCGAAGAACCTGGAACGCGCTCGCCGTCTACGATGACCAGCGTGCGCTGCGGGCCGAGACCGCGAAGGTCGATCGTGGCGAAGTCTTCACCGCCGGAGTTGTTCGAGGTGACCGTGTTGCCTGGGATAACCTGCGGCAGCTCGTTCAGAAGCGTTTCGATCGTGAGCGTTGCGTTGAGCTCGATCGCTTCCGACGTCACCGACGTGGTTGGGCTGATGGCCTGGAAGTCAGCGAGCGCAAGACGCGAACCCGTGACCGTCACTTTTTGTTGCCGTGCTTCGGCTTCGCTCGACTCTGCCGGCGTGGTTGTCGCTACCGGTTCGTCTTCCGTCTGTGCAATCGCCGGCAGTGCAGCAGACGCGAACATCGCACCCGCAAACACCGAAGACGTAAGAAGACGTGTCTTCCAGTTCTTCTCGCTCACCTGAAACCTCCAATGTGAAAATAAAGAGTTCCCGCCCCTCGCGGGCAATCCGACTCCCCGGAGCCAGACCTTGCGTTTTAGTAACGATAGGGGTCATGGGGTCGTCAATGCCGGGAAACCGGAAATTGTGGCGAATTGGTGCAAGTGTGACACAATGGCATCAGTCTTTGTTTCGTAATGCAGCGCGATCGTGCATCGATGTGCCTCTCGCGCTAACAAGTTCCGGCACAGGGATTTTCAGCCTGCCAAGGAGACCAGAATGAGAGTGCAAACATTGGCCGCGATGCTCGGCCTGTCCGCCGCATTTACGGCGAATTCACCTGCCCTCGCCCAGGCGCCGTCGGCCCGGCCGACGGACCCGATCTATCAATGTGCCACAAAACTGGACGATGCCGAGCGCCTCGCCTGTTTCGACAAGGCCGTAGCCGACCTGCAGGTGGCCGAATCGAGCGGAAAGGTGCGCACCGTCGACATGGCCGCCGTCGAAAAGATCGAGCGCGACTCGTTCGGCTTCTCCCTGCCCTCGCTCAACGAGATCTTCCGCCGCGAGGACTCCTCGGCCAAGGCCGCCGCGCCCGAAGTGGCCGAAGTCACCTTCGGAATCACGTCCATCTCGGTCAACAACGTCACCCGCAAGGCCACCATCCGGCTCGAGAACGGCCAGGTCTGGGAACAGATCGACTCCGAGGAATTGTCGCGCTCCAAGATCCGCAAGTCGAAACAGGCGACCATCCGCAAGGCCGCGCTCGGCAGCTTCATGATGACCCTCGACCGGGGCAATGCCGGCATCCGCGTGCGCCGCGTCAGCTGACGCCGGCCGCTCAGGTCAGGAAGAAGCTCATCACGACCAGGCCGGTCGCCAGCAGGGACAGCACGAACAGCGCGGCGATCAGCAGGAAGCCGGTGCGCAGGAAGGCCATGACGTAGCCGGTATCATTCGTCACCCGCAGCATCCGCAGCAGGTAGACGAAGATCACCAGAAACGCCCCGCCCCCGGCGAAAGGCGCCGCACTTGGCACCAGCGTGGACAGGCCGATCAGCAGGGTTGCCAGCACATAGACGAAGGTCTGGAAATGCAGGCCCGTGATCAGGTGGTCATACAGGAAGCGCCTGCGGTGCCAGGCATAGGAGAGCGCGAGCAGTAACGAGAAGATCGGCAAGAAGAGCAGCGTGAAGCGCGGCGCCCATTCCTTCATTCGCGTGCCGAAGCGTTCCTGGTTTTCGTAAAAGTTCGCCAGCCGGCCCGCCGCCGCCTGAGCGGTTGCGAGTTCTGCTGGCGTCATCCCCGGGTTCGAGTCGATAACCGACTGGCGGAGCGCCTCGCGGTCCACCGAACCATCGGGCTTAATCACCATCGGCGCCTGGGCAAGGCCTTTATCGACCGCGTCGATAGCTGCTTCGAGTTCGGCGCGCCGCTCGGTGCTGAGGTCTTCAGTCTCCAGTTCGGCCCGGAACGCTGCGATGTCCGGCTGGGAACCGACTTTGAACCGCGTATCGCCGACCACAACGAACTCGCCGTTCGGCTGGTCGCCGGGCGTGAACTTCAGAGCCTTCATCCAGGGCTGGTTCTCCAGCACCGTGAACACGGTCAGGAAAAAAATCACGGAGGTCAGCAGGAACAGGCGGAACGGCGGCACATAGCGTGCGCGCCGGCCCTCGATATAGTCCCGCGTTACCCGCCCGGGCCGCAGCATCAGGGCCGGCAGGGTTCGCCAGAGCCGGCCGTCGAACGCAAACATGTCGCCGATGCTGGAGGTGACAAGGTCCCAGATCGGACGATGGAAATCTGCCCCGAGCTGCCCGCAATTCGTGCAGAACCGGCGTTCGACACGGGTGCCACAATTCCTGCAAGGCGCGCCGGCCTCCACAGGATGGTGGGTCCCGCTGTCGAGCCCGCCGACTGAGGCCAGCCCGGCGGCTTCGGCGTCCTGTTCCATTCGTACGCTCCCCGGAGAACGCGAATTACGGGGTCTTCATACCCTCGCGGCAGAGGAAACGCGAGCGGTGGTTGTCCTTGGCATTGTCGACCCAGCCGGTCAGCGTCGGGTCCACGAGATTCTGGGTCACCTGCACCCACATCGGCGTGATCGGATACTCTTCCAGCATCAGCGCCTCGGCCTCGGCAAAGATTTCCGCGCGCCGGGCCGGGTCCAGCTCCTGGTTCGACCGCGTCAGCAGCGCGTCATACTCGGCATTGGCGTATTTGCCGTAGTTCTGCTGGCCGGTCGTCGACTGCAACAGGTAGAGATAGTTGATCGGATCGTCGAAATCGGCGAGCCAGGCGCCGTCAGAAACTTCGAAATCGGTCTGGCGCAGACGCCCGTAGAGCACTTTCGTGTCCTGTTTGATGATTACCGGCTGCACCCAGCTGGCAATCTCCGACCAGTTCTGCTGGGCGACCGGGGCCACTTTCGGATTGTCACCGGTCGAGCGATGGATGAATTCGAACCTCAGCGGATTGGAGGGGCCGAATCCGGCCTCCTCGAGCAGGCGCCTGGCTTCTGTCAGGCGGTCTGCGCGTGGCATGTCCTTCCAGCTGACCTGCGGGCGGTCCACTTCATAATTGGCGATGCCCGGCGGCACGAAGGCATAGGCGGGCTGGAATCCCGGCGTCAGAACGTTGCGGACCATGAACTCGCGGTCGAGCGACAGGGCGAGCGCCTTGCGCACGCGCACATCGTTGAACGGCGCCTTGGTCTGGTTGAATGACCAGTAGGTCGTCAACAAGCCCGGATAGGTGCGCGGCCAGCCGGGGAACTTGGCATCCAGCTCCGCCTTGCGCGGACCGGAGAAAACATTGTTTACGTCGAGTTCGCCCGCCGAGATCTTGTTCTCGTAAGCGGCTTCGTTCTCGATCTCGAAATAAGCGACGCGGTCGAAGCAAGCTTCTGCGGCGCCGAAGCCGGTCGGGTTCTTCTCGGCCACCAGCTGGTCGCCTGTACGCCAGTAGACCAGCTTGTAGGGTCCGTTGACGACGATGTTCTGCGGCTGGATCCAGGCGTCGCCAAACTGCTCGACCACATGCTGCGGCACCGGGAAGGTCGTGTAGTGGCTGAGCAGGCCCGGCAGGTAGGGCGCCGGATACTCGAGCGTCAGTTCAAGCGTCTTGTCGTCAATTGCGCGCACGCCGAGTTCTTCCGGCGGCAGGTCGCCGGCATTCACTTTCTCGGCATTCTTGATCAGCCAGAGCATCGAGGCGTATTGCGAGGCAATCGCCGGGTCCTGGATGCGGCGCAGGGCGAACACGAAGTCGTTGGCCGTCACCGGAACACCGTCCGACCAGACATAATCGCCGAGTTGGAACGTCCAGACCGTGCCGGTCGCGTCAATCTGCCAGTCGGTCGCCATGCCCGGCACCGGCTTGCCATCCGCCCCGTCGGTCGTCAGGCCGATCAGCATGTCGCCGATCACGATATTCTCCCACTGCGCCGAAGACTTGTGCGGATCGAGTGTGTCGACCTTGGCCGAGATACCGCGCCGCAGGGTCGGCACATCGCCCGGCTGTTCCTTCGTCCCTCCCCCGCCGCACGCGGCGAGTATCAGGGCAGCGAGCCCGAGAACGGAAGCGGTGAGAACCGAGCGGCGTGTGGTCATCGGATGGAGTCTCCCAGATCTCGAAAGGCGGCAGGCGCGTGATCGCACTCTTCCCGCCCGGAAATAGCTCAAGGCTGGCCCCTTGCTGCCAGAGGCCCGGCCGGTTGCAAAGCCTTAACGCGCTGCA
>JBGTKN010000345.1:0-3084 GCA_041744615.1 Hyphomonas sp.
GCGCCGCCGCTCGCTATCGACGGCCCGACCCTCACCATTCGTAAGTTCAAGAAGGACAAGCTGAAGCTTCAGGATCTCGTGAAGTTCGGCTCGATCAGTGAAGCCGGTGCCGAGGTGCTTCGAATCATCGGCCACAGCCGCTGCAACGTTCTGATCTCCGGCGGTACCGGTTCGGGCAAGACGACGCTGCTCAACTGTCTCACCGGTTTCATCGAGCCGGGTGAGCGCGTCATCACCTGCGAAGACTCCGCCGAACTTCAGCTCCAGCAACCGCATGTCGTGCGTCTCGAAACCCGCCCGCCAAACATTTAAGGCTCGGGCGAGATCACGATGCGAGACCTCGTCAAGAACTGTCTGCGTATGCGTCCGGAACGGATCATCGTGGGCGAGGTTCGCGGACCCGAAGCGTTCGACCTCCTGCAAGCCATGAACACGGGCCACGATGGCTCCATGGGCACGCTGCACGCGAACTCCGCCCGCGAAGCGCTCAGCCGCGTTGAATCCATGATCACCATGGGTGGCTTCTCGCTGCCGGCGAAAACGATCCGTGAAATGATCGTTGGCTCGATCGACGTCGTGGTTCAAGCGTCGCGCCTGCGCGATGGCTCCCGCCGCATCATGGGCATCACCGAAGTTCTGGGTCTCGAAGGCGATACGATCGTCCTGCAGGATATCCTGAAATACGAGATCGACGGTGAAGACGACAATGGCAAGATCATCGGCCGTCACCGTGGCATGGGCATCGGCCGCCCCCGCTTCTGGGAACGTGCAGCCTACTACAACCTGGAGCGCGAATTGGCCGACGCCCTCGATTCGCTGAACGGCGCCTGATGAGCAGCACCCTAATCATCATCTTCGTTGCGGTCCTTGCCTTTGCGGCGATCGCGGGCATCGGCTTCACCTTTACGGCGGGGCGCGACGATGCCGCGAAGAAGCGTGCGCGCGAGATTGGGGCGGGGCGTGTGCCGCAGGTTTCCAAAGCCGCAGGCAAGGCGCAGGATGATACTGTCAAGCGCCGCGCCAAGACGCAGGAGATGCTCGATAACCTGCGCAAGCAAGACAAGGAGCGCCGCAAGATCACGGCCGCCCAAGATATCGGATCGAAACTGACCCAGGCAGGGCTCGAACTTCCGATCACCATGTTCTGGGTCATCTCGGTGATCACCGGCGTCGTCTGCGCCGCCGCCGTCTGGATGTCCGGCGCCGACGGACTGGTAATCAGCGGCATCAGCTTCAAGAGCCGGCCCATACTTTGCGCCGCAGCTTTCTTCGCCGGTACATTCGGTCTGCCCCAGTTCGTCCTCAACACGATGATCAAGGGCCGCCACAAGAAAATGATCAACCAGTTCGCGGACGCGCTGGATGTCATTGTTCGGGGTGTGAAGACCGGTTTGCCGCTCAATGAATGTATCCGTATTATTGCGAAAGAGAGCCCGGAGCCCCTGCGCAAGGAATTCCTGACTTTCGCCGACAACCTCTCCATGGGCACCGGCCTTGAGCGTGCACTGGCGCAACTCTACAAGCGCATGCCACTGCAGGAGGTGAACTTCTTCGCCATCGTGCTGACCATTCAGTCGAAGGCTGGCGGTAACCTGTCCGAGGCGCTCGGAAACCTCTCGACGGTCATCCGCTCACGCAAGATGATGCGCGAGAAGGTGAAGGCGCTGTCTTCGGAAGCGAAGGCATCCGCCTTCATCATCGGCTCGCTGCCGTTCGCTGTGGGCGTCATGGTGTTCATGACGACGCCCGACTACATCATGGAGCTTTTCCTGACCGAAACAGGTCACGTCATCCTCGCCATGGCGGCGGGCATGATGGGCGGCGGTATCGCCGTCATGCGCAACATGATTAACTTCGATATGTAGGGGCAGGCAGCCATGTATGACTTCCTGCTGACCTTCACCAAGCCCGAAACGCTGGCAGCGTATCTCGTCGCGGCCGCCGTCTTCGGCACGATGATGACGATTTTCCTGCCCTACCTTCAGGGCAATAAGCTGGAGACACGCCTGAAGTCGGTGGCGACCCAGCGCGAGCGACTGCGCAAGCAGAGCCGCGCCGCGCTAGAGAAGAAGGGCCTGCGCCGCAAGGACGACTCCGTCGTCGGCAATATCTCGTCGAAGCTCAACCTCGCCAAGGCGCTTGAGGATCCGAACGTCGTCAAGCTGATGAACCAGGCCGGTATGCGTGGCCCGGGTCCTATCTCGGCCTTCTACTTTGCCCGCATGATCCTGCCCTTCGTCGGGGCGCTGGCTGCCTTCCTCTACATCTTCTATGTCAACGATCACGGCCTCAACACGTTCATGAAATATGGCTCGCTCGCTTTTGGCGCAGCTGCCGGGTTCTACGCGCCCAACCTCTACATTTCGAACATCGCGCAGAAGCGTCAGAAGTCCTTGATGCGGGCCTTCCCGGACTCGCTCGACATGCTGCTGATCTGCGTCGAGGCCGGCATGTCGATCGAGATGGGCTTCAATAAGGTCAGCCAGGAAATCGGTACCGCCTCACCGGAACTGGCCGAAGAGTTCGGCATCACGGTTGCCGAACTTTCGTATCTGCCGGACCGCCGCCAAGCTTACGAAAACCTTGCAATCCGCACCGGACACGAAGGCGTGAAAGCTGTTTGCATGGCGCTCGGCCAGGCCGAACGCTACGGCACGCCGCTCGGCGACGCCTTGCGCCTGATGGCCAAGGAAAACCGTGAGATGCGGATGTCGG
The DNA here is from genome assembly GCA_041744615.1 of Hyphomonas sp. Classification (GTDB taxonomy): domain Bacteria; phylum Pseudomonadota; class Alphaproteobacteria; order Caulobacterales; family Hyphomonadaceae; genus Hyphomonas. The sequence continues at coordinate 2,716 of JBGTKN010000345.1, forward strand.
AAGCCGAGAAGAAGGCAGCCGCGCTCCCGGCCAAGCTGACCGTGCCGATGATCCTTTTCTTCCTGCCCGTGCTTTTCCTCGTCGTGCTTGGCCCGGCCTACATCAAGTACCAGAAGATGCAGGGCGAGAACAAAGCCGCGCCGCAGGTCACCGAGCTGCAGGTCGAACGCGACTACGCCTGACGCCCGGGTCCGGGGGCTTTCCCCGCACCCTCCGGCCCGCTAGACGCATGGCATGAGTCTCATGCCCCTCGCCGCCGCCACGCTCGCCAGGTTCGGAATAGAGCTCGCCGGCGCGCCGGGCGCGCTGGCTTGCCGCACGCCGATCACCGGCGAGATCCTCGCCCGTCTCCCCCTGTACGGGCCGGAC
>JBGTKN010000346.1:0-1581 GCA_041744615.1 Hyphomonas sp.
CGAACTACACCAACTTCGGCCGCCTGCGCGACGCCCTGTCGGACCTGCGCGGCGTCATGTGGCTGATCCGCCGCCGGAGGAACCCAGGCGGGGCGGACGAGTTCTAGGCTCGAGCGCTACCCCATCACCTCCTCAAGGCACACTGCAATTGTGTCCGGCGTGTCCTGGTGCGTGAAGAAGGATTTGAGCTGCCAGTTCTCGTCCATGAGGTAGAGCAGGCTTGTATGGTCCATCGTGTATTCGGCCATGCTGTCGGGCTGGTCGACGCGGGAATAGTCGGCCTTGAACGCGTCCGCTGCCGCGCGAATTTCGGCCTCGGTGCCTGTCAGCCCCTGCAGCCCTTCCGGGAAGGCCTTGTTGGCAACGTAGACCGCCAGGGCTTCCGGCGTGTCACGTCCAGGATCGACGCTGATCAGCAGCGTCTGCGGCCGCTCGGTCCCTTCCGGTAGCTTCCGGTAGGCGGCCGCGACCGTGGTCAGCGTCAGCGGGCAGACATCCGGGCAATAGGTGAAACCGAAATAGATGAGTGTCGGGCGGCCCTTGAAGTCGGCCTCTGTAACCCGCGCGCCGGTGCTGGAGACCAGCGCTATCGGCCCGCCGATTTCCGGATAGGCCCGGCTGAGGCAGCTGGCTTGGTCCCCGCCGGATTTCGCAACGGCGCCAGTGGCCGCCGTGTCGGAGGCCGGTCCGCAGGCGGTCAGGCCCGCAGCGAGAAACAGGGAGAAGATCGTCAAGCGCATGGCGGCATAAGCGCCGAAAGCTTCGCTTGGCGCAAGCGACAGGCTGCCGCATAAGTCCGGCCATGGATGAGGCGGCACGGGATTCGCGGTCAGGATTTGAGGACGCCATCTTCACGCTGGCGCCCGAGGGGCTCGGCTCGGCCCAGTCTGCCCTCGGCCGCACCCGGCTGCGCACCTTCATCACGCTGCGCTGGCTCGCCGTCGGTGGGCAGACGAGCGCGGTGCTGCTTGTGTATTTCGTCCTCGGCTTCCAGTTGCCGCTGGCGCTCTGCCTCGCCATCATCGCCGCCTCGGCTTGGCTCAACGTCTTCCTCTCTTTCGCCTTCCCGTCACAGCGCCTGACTCGCAGCTGGGAGGCGGCGCTGCAGCTCGGGTTCGACACGGTGCAACTTGCCGCGCTGATCGCGGTGACCGGCGGCCTGTCCAACCCCTTCCTTCTGTTGCTCCTCGCGCCGGTCACCGTTGCCGCGCTCAGCCTCAGCTTCGTGCCAGCGACCTTCGTCGCAGTCCTGGCCCTCTCGATGGCCGGCATCATGCCGCTGCTCAGCCTGCCCCTGCCCTGGACCGATGCGGGCGGCACGCACCTGCCGATCCTGTTCCAGTGGGGCCAGTTTGCGGCGCTCGGCGTGGGTATCGTCTTTTTCACCGTCTCGGCCGGACGGGTCAGCCAGGACGAAGCACGTCTCGTGCGCGCGCTCGACGCCGCAAGCGTCGTGATGGCACGCGAGCAGAAACTCTCTGCTCTCGGCGCAATGTCGGCGATGACCGCGCATGAACTGGGCACCCCGCTCGCCACCATCCATCTTGTCGCCAAGGAACTGGTCCGCGAGATGGACCCCGA
>JBGTKN010000347.1:0-4128 GCA_041744615.1 Hyphomonas sp.
ATCCCCCCCGAAAGCGTCAGCTAAAGATGTCGATTCGGCCCGCACCTTGCGGCTTGAGGCACTCGAACACCTGAACAAGGGAAATGCTGACCAGGCGGTGGCACTGCTTGAGAAGGCTGTCCGGCTCGACAGCGGAAACCCGAGCATTTCAGCAGACCTCGCCCGCGCCCAGCGCATCCAGCAGACCCTTCGCAAGACAGATTGAACATACCGCCAGCGCTCCTTGCGCGCTGCGGATACCGAATTTTGGAGTGAGTTAAATGAAGCGTGTTGGCAGATATGAGATCCAGGCGCGCATCGGCCAGGGGGCGATGGCAGAAGTTTACCGCGCCTATGACCCGAAGATCGACCGGGTCCTCGCGATCAAGGTTCTGAAGCAGGAATACTGCCGTAATCCGGAGTATGCGAACCGGTTCATTCGCGAAGCGCGCGCCGCGGGCGCGCTCTCTCACCCCAACATCGTCACCATCTATGATGTTGGCGATGTCGCCGGCTATCCTTATATCGCGATGGAGTTGCTGGCCGGCGAGCCACTCGACAACGTGCTGCTGGCGCGCGGGCAGTTTTCCATCAGTACCGTGATCGATATCGGCCACCAGCTGGCCGATGCCCTCAACTACGCGCACGGGATGGGTATCATCCACCGGGACATCAAGCCGTCCAACATCATGCTCGGGCAAGATGGACACACGATCAAGATTCTCGACTTCGGTATCGCCCGCGTCGCGGAAGGCGAGGCGACGGGTCATGACGCCGGTCAGATGACGCAGGTGGGTCAGGTGCTTGGCACGCCGCGCTACATGAGTCCAGAACAGGCGCTCAGCCGGGAACTCGACGGGCGGTCCGACCTGTTCTCGGTAGGCGCCGTGCTCTACGAACTGCTCACCGGACGCCCGGCATTCAACGGGACGAGTATTGCGACGCTCGCGCTCCAGATCACGCAGCAGGATCCGACGCCCGTCAACATCACCCCGCCTTGTCCGCGCGGACTTGAGTTCATTGTCAGGAAACTCCTGGAAAAGCGACCCGAGCGGCGTTTTGCGAGCGGCGCAACCCTGCTTGAGGCGCTGACGCGCGAAAAAGAAAGCTATGGCGCAGCCCTCGCCGAAGGCCGCCGGCGCCGCATTCCGCTTCAGCTGCGCCTGACGCTGCTCGCCTGCGGGATCACACTTGCCGTGCTGATGGCCGCGGTATCGGTCGTTGTCAGCCGGCAGAACGACACCATGGAGCGGCTCGCGGTCACTTCCGGCTCGTCCATCGCCTCCTTCGTTGCGGCCAACGCAGCGTTGCATGCAGCCGACAATGCATCGCTTCCGGAGTCCGGACAGGACTGGCTCCCGGTGCAGGCCTTCGTAAATTCCGCGTCAGCCGATTCCAATGTAACGGACATCGTCATCGTGGACGCGGGCGGTATCGTGCGGGCCGCATCCGATCCCTCGCAGATCGGGACAGTGGACGCGGGCGCTGCCGGCGAACACGCAGCTGCGGTCGCGACGGAACGAGGCGCCGACAATGTCGAAGTCTTCCGCTTCTCGCAGCCCATCATCTATTCGGGGCAGGCGTTCGGCTATGTGAAGCTTGGCCTGCACAAGTCGAACCTCGAGTCCGCTTCGGCGCAGATGCGAAACATGCTGATCGCTCTCGCGGTGGTCGTCCTGGCCATGGTCGGTTGCCTGAGCTACGCCGCCGCGCGCGCGCTGGTTCTCCCACTCCGCCGGCTGAAGGCTGCGCTGCGGGATGCTGCGGCGGGCGATGTGGACTTTCTCATCTCCCATCAGCGCGCGGATGAATTCGGCGAGTTGTTCGACAGCTTCAACGCCTTCGCCTCTTCCGTCCAACTACGAGAGACGGGGCAGGCCAGAAATGAGCCCGGTCCTACCGAAACGGTGATGTTCGATGCGCCCGTCGCCGAAATGTCCGTCCCCGGCCCGTCTGTGAAACTAGCGAGGATACAGCGATGATCACGCTCAGATTGTTTGAGGAAGGCGACCGCAATCGTCAGCTGGATGCCTTCATTCTGGGCGACGGCGAGGTAACCATCGGGCGAGACGCTGCCGCGATCTGGGCCATCGATGATCCGGAACGGCGCCTGTCTCGCCTTCACTGCAGCATTTCTGCGTCGGGTGACCGCGTCAGAGTGCGAGACACGAGCGCAAATGGTGTCTTTCTGGGTGAGGCAAAACAACGCCTCGAGCCCGGCGTGGAGACCGAAGTTGCAGACAACGAGACGCTGCATATCGGCCGGTACGTGATCGTCGTGGATGCGTCACGGCGGCCTGGCATGTCTAACGGCAATGACGCGGCGTCGCAGATCGACTTTGCGCCGATGGCCGATACGCTCACACAAAGCGGTGCCAATGGCATTCCCGAGCAGTGGCTGGACCCCGGCCCGGCAACCCAGCACCCACGCGAACGAGCGGCGATCGGGAGCGATTTCCTGACACTCGAAGCGTTCTGCGAGGGCGCCAGCCTGGACCCGTCCTATTTTGCGAGCGAAGACCCGCTGGAACTGATGCGCCGTCTCGGCGAGATCTATCGGCAGGTCGTTCTGGGACTTGGAGACCTGATGAGCGAGCGGGCTGCTCTGAAGTCCCAGTACAGCATGGAGCGCACTACGATCAGTGCGGCCGACAACAATCCGCTGAAGTGGGCACCCACCCAGCGATTGGCCATAGATCTCCTGTGCGAGCGCAATGGCGGGTTCCTGTCCGGCGGAGAGGCCGTCAAGGAGTGTTTCGAGAACCTGAAGGGACACTCGATGAGTCTGATTGCCGGATCGCGGTCCGCAGTTGCATCCGTTCTTGATCTTGTTGATCCTGCTGCGATCGAAGCTGAAGTAAAAGTCAAAGCGCCCTTGTTCATGGAGCGCTCGGAGGCCTCCTGGCGCCGGCTGAAAGTTCTGCATGCCGAGGGTTCGGCAGACCCGTTCAACAACCCGCAAAGCGTCGTAAGCGCGGCTTTCAAGCGTGGCTATGAACGCCAGGCCCGCGACCTGGAGGAGGACGTATGAAACGTGCTCTCCCATCTGCGCCGCCGCCGGCGATCGATCCGGATCTGCCGCGCACCTTCAAGTTCCGGACCGCAGGAAAGACAAATCAGGGGCGTGTCCGCTCGCTCAATGAAGACGCCTTCCTTGATAACTCCCGCAATGGCATCTGGGCCGTGGCGGACGGAATGGGGGGGCACCAGAGCGGGGATTTTGCCAGCGCACATGTGATCCAACGCCTTGGCGCGATTGGCGAGTCCGGCTCCGTCTATGGCCAACGCACGGCAGTCTGCCGCGGACTGCGGCAGGCGAACGAAGAATTGCGCCGCGAGGCACGCCGAAGGGCGGTGGGTTCGATGGGCGCGACCGTCGCGGTGCTGACATCGCGTGACGGATATTATTCCTGTATCTGGGCCGGCGACAGTCGCGTCTATCTGTTGCGTGCCGGAAGCCTGCACCGGCTGACGAATGACCATAGCCTGGTGCAAACGCTCATTGATGCCGGCGAAATCAGCGAGGGCGAAGCGCGGCGTCATTCCCGGGCCCATGTCGTCACGCGGGCGATAGGCGCTAGCGCCGAACTCTACCTGGAAACGGCCCACGGCGAAGTGAACGCTGGCGACCGGTTTATTCTTTGCTCTGACGGTCTTAATTCCGTTCTGGAAGACAAGCAGATTCTGGAACTGGCGGCGCTTCGGGATCTCGACGTCGCATTGGACGCATTGATCGATCGGACATTGCGCCAGGGCGCGCCGGACAATGTGACCGTGATCCTCGTGGACGCCCTGGTCCATTAGGTTTCAAGGACGTTATCCTTGGTCCTTGAGGCATTCATTCGACGCCCCGACCTAGCAATAATCTCGCTTCATCAGTCGGGCCCGAATCGTGCTTCGACATCCTTCGAATTGGCCGTGCCTCGTTACTGTCTAAAGCAAAGTTGCGAAACTGTGGATCAGACTGAACGTCAAGGCGCAGCGGCGGCTGTCCGGCGCGCTCGGCTAACTAGGCTGCAGACTCATAATGGCGCAACCAGAGCCGGATGGCGGCGAGCTTTGCCATTGCAAGGAAGGCGGAACTGTAGCGGTCGTATCGGGTTGCGATGTGCCTGAATTGCTTAAGTTTGTTGATGCATCGCTCGACGA
>JBGTKN010000348.1:0-3016 GCA_041744615.1 Hyphomonas sp.
CAGTTGCCCGCGACCAGATCGCCCTGACCGCACACCTCCGCGAAGCCCCCTACGCCACGGTCGGCTATTCGATGGGCGCCATCTCCGCCCTTCGCTTCCATCTCCTCAGCCGCAACACCGGCCGCCTCATCCTCGGCGGCATCGGCGACTCGGCGGCCGACGAATTCAACACTGACCGCAACACCGCCTTCCGCGCCGCCATTGACGCCGCGCTCGCCGGCGAGGATACGCCTGCCGCAAAAATGATCCTCGCCCGCGCGAAAGCCACCGGCGGCACTCTGCAAGGCTATCTCGGCGCCCTCTCGGCGCGCACCTACACACCCGCCGACCTGCTCGCGACCTTCGAAGTACCCACCCTCGTCCTCACCGGCGACCAGGACTTCGACAACGGCTCCGGCCCTGCCCTAGCCGCCCTCATCCCCGGCGCCCGCTACACCCAGCTCACCGGCACCCACCTGACCGCCGTGCTCGATCCCGACCTCCCCGCCGCCATCATCGCAAACTTGAACGCCGGCCGCTGACCTGCTTCCCCAACGTCCCCCCTCGCCCCGCCTTACCGTGCGCGTTAAACCGCCACGGAATGCAGAATGGCAACGCAGCAAAGGGAGTCGTGGCATGGCAAAAGGTGACCTTCCAGTCTTGATCGGTGTCGGCCAGTCGCTCAGCCAATGGGATGGCAAATCCGGCCTCGCCGGCGCACCTTCTCCGCTCTCGTTGATGACCGAGGCTTCGAAAGCCGCCCTCACCGATACCGGTACGCCCGGCATCGCCGCCGCCATCGACACGATCGCTGTCGTGCGCATCTTCGAAGACTCGGTTGGCCGCGCCGCCCACCCGCACGGTCACAACACGAACCTCCCGGGCACCCTCGCCCGCGATACCGGCACGAAGCGCGCGCGGCTCATCTACGAAACTGTCGGCGGCCAGAGCCCTCAGGCCCTGGTCAACGAATTCGCCCGCCGCATCCATGCCGGCGAAATAGACGCCGTCCTGATCTCCGGCTCCGAAGCCAACCGCGCATCGAAAGGCGCGCGCAAACACGGCGTCGAGATCAACTGGGCGGACGGCGCGGATGCTCCGTATGAAGATCGTGGCATGGGCCCGATGATGCTCTCGCGCGAGGAGATCAAGCACGGCCTGATCGCGCCGGCCTATTTCTACGGACTGTTCGAGAACGCCATCGCTGCCCGCGAAGGCCGCTCGCGCTCCGCCCACCGCCGCGCCATGGCCGAGCTGTTCCAGCCCTTCTCCGCCGTCGCTGCGACGAACAAGTATTCACAGTTCCCCGTCGAGCATGACGTGGCTTTCCTCTCCACGCCCTCGCGCGAAAACTACGAATACGCCGATCCTTACCTGAAGTGGTTCATCGCGCAGGACGCTGTTAACCAGGGCGCCGCCGCCATCCTCGTCTCGTCCTCGAAAGCCGACGAGCTCGGGATTCCGGAAGATAAGCGCGTCTACATTCACGGCGGCGGCGATGCCGGCGACGACCTTATCTCGCTCCGCCCCGTGCTCGACCGCTCCTTCGCCATGGACACGGCTATTTCCCGCGCGCTTGCGCAGGCCGGCAAGACCGCCGACGAGATGAAACACTTCGACCTCTATTCCTGCTTCCCCGTCGCCGTATTTTCCGCCGCCGCCGCCCTCGGCCTAGACTGGAAAACCGACCCCCGCGCGCTCACGCTCACGGGCGGTCTGCCCTTCTTCGGCGGCCCGGGCAATAATTATTCCTTGCACGGAATAGCCGAAATGGCCGCCACCTTGCGCAGGAACAAAGGCGCCTTCGGCCTCGTGCTCGCCAATGGCGGCTGGATGACCAAGGAAGCCGCCGGCGTCTATTCCACCACCCGGCCGAAAGCCTTCACACCCGCCGAGCCCGCCGCCAAAGCCAAAACGCAAGTCGAAGTCGCGATTCTCTCCGGCGAGGCCACACTCGAAACCTTCACCGTCACCCACGGAAAGGACGGCCCCGACCGCGGCATCATTTTTGCCCGCCTCCCCGACGGCCGCCGCGTCATCGCCATCAACGCCGATGCAGCGACTCTCTCCGTGCTGCGCGAAGACGCGAGCCCGGTGGGTCGCAAGGTCAGCATCACGGCAAAGGACGAGACAGCGACGTTCGTATTTGCCTGACCTCAGAGCCCCACGCCGCTTGCCCCCCGCCCCGGCTTCCTTCAAAACCCACCCATGACAACACACTACAAGAAAATCGGCGTCATCGGCGCCGGCGCCTGGGGCACAGCCATTGCGCAGATGCTGACCCGCGAGGGTCAGTCCGTCCTCCTCTGGGCGCTCGAACCCGAAGTCGCAGACGCCATCAACACGGCTCATGAAAACATAGCCTTCCTGCCGGGCGTCCCCCTGAACCCCGCACTGCGCGCTACCGCAAGCCTCGGTGATCTCGCCGGCTTCGATGCCCTCTTCTGCGTCACGCCGGCGCAGCACACGCGCGCCACGCTCACCCGCCTCGAAGGATGGTTCAAGCCGCATGCCCCGGTCGTCCTCTGCTCCAAGGGTATTGAGCTTTCGACCGGCAGGTTCATGACCGAAGTGCTCGCCGAAGAACTGCCCGACGCCGTGCCTGCCGTCATGTCCGGCCCCAGCTTCGCCATTGATGTTGCGCGCGGCCTGCCCACCGCCGTCACCCTTGCCATCGAAGACGCCGCCCAGGGCGCGGAACTCATCCAGGCCATCTCCACCCCCACCTTCCGCCCTTATCTGGGTACGGATCTTCTGGGGGCGGAGATTGGCGGCGCGGTCAAGAACGTTCTTGCCATCGCCTGCGGAAGTGCGCTCGGAAAAGGCCTCGGCCGCTCCGCCCATGCCGCCCTGATCGCGCGCGGCTATGCCGAGATGACCCGCCTCGCCCTCGCCCTCGGCGCCGAGGCCGAAACGCTGACCGGCCTCTCCGGCCTCGGCGATCTCGTCCTCACCTGCTCGTCGGAAACCAGCCGCAACATGTCGCTCGGTCTCGCCCTCGGCCAAGGCGAAACCCTCGCCGCCATCCTCGGCGTCC
>JBGTKN010000349.1:0-2431 GCA_041744615.1 Hyphomonas sp.
GAACATGTTGTGCCAAGGATGCATGTAAACGCCGCGTGCGAGCATGTTTTCAGCGAACCCGAAACCGAGCCGCAGGTCCGGATCGTCGGCAAACAGAATCTGCGGCATCTGCGCCGGGCCGGTCTGACGCAAGCTGAAACCTTGCGTGCCCGCGTGCGCGGCGAGGCCGCCCCGCAAGCGCTCGCCAAGACGGGCCATGTGTTCGAGGTAGTCGGTTTCTCGAAGTATATTCAATGTTTCAAGTGCGGCCGCCATCGGCACAGCTGAATACCAGAACGAGCCGGTCATGTAGATCGCGCCCGCGCCCGCGCGGCAGCTGTCTGAGCCCAGCAGCGCAGAGATAGGATAGCCATTTGCGAATGATTTTCCCCAGCAGCTCAGATCCGGCGCAACTCCGATCGTTGACCAGCTGCAATCGCGGGCGAGTCTAAAGCCGGCGCGCACATCGTCCACGATCAGCATTGCGCCTTTGGCGTCGCAGATAGCGCGTGCCCGCCTGGCATAGCCTGGGTCAGCAAGCGCCTGATCCTGGAAAGCATCATGCTTGAAAGGCGTTGCGAAGATACCGGCAAGATCATCGCCGGCCATCGCCGCCGCCGCTTCGAGGCTTTCGATATCGTTATACGCATAAGTGATGAGGTGCGCCCGGTCTTCGGCAAGCGTACCGGCGGGGACCGGCGTGCACCATGGCGCGGAACCATGATAGGCGCCTGCCGCGATGAGAATCTTCCGCCGCTTCGTTTCTGCACGCGCAACAGTCATCGCCATAGTCGTTGCGTCTGTTCCGTTCTTGCAGAAAATCGCCCAATCAGCATGGGAGATCATCGCGACAAAGGTTTCGGCAAGGTCTACGATCAATGGCGATGGCCCAGTCATCGTGTCGCCAAGTGCCATCTGTCTGGCGGCGGCGGCTTCGACATGCGGCTCACGGTATCCGAGCAGGTTGGGCCCATAAGCGCACATCAGGTCGAGATACCGCTTGTTATCGCTATCCCAGAGGTAAGCGCCGTCAGCGCGGTTGAAGAATTGCGGAAAACTCTCCGGGAGCAACCGCACGGACTGATGGCCATACATCCCATTCGGGATTACCTTTCCCGCTCGCGCCTTGAGTATCTGCTCCGTCTCGCGCACCATGGATGATCGACCGTTCTGCCAGTTGAGTTCGAGAAATTGATGCAAGCTGCAGATATGGAAGTCAAATCGCGCGCAATGGCAGCGCAAACGGCCTAGACAAGCCATTCCAACAAATCAAAAATTGGGAAGTCCGAAGCCAGTGTTGCATCTGGACCGCGATGGCGCCGATTGCCATAGCAAGTGACATGCAAGGTCGATCACGTTGTGTCGTCCGGCCGCCACACCGGTAAAGGCCGGACATCGCCGATTGTGTTGAAAAACCCCTCGGCATCTTCGCCGAATTCTGATTCTCTTCCGGTTGTTCAGTCAGGCGCGGAGCGGTGCGATGATGGGTGAGCGGCGATCGGGTCAGGGCGCGCTGTTCTACGAGTTCAGTCTTGAGGCGCATGTCCCGGCTGATCACCTGCTGCGCAGGATCGACCAGCTGATCGATTTCTCCGAGGTCCGCGCAGAACTGGCGCCTTACTACAGCGCGGCGGGCCGCCCCTCGATCTGCCCGGAACTGATGATCCGCATGCTGGTCGCCGGATACTGCTTCGGCATTCGGTCTGAACGCCGTCTGTGCGATGAGGTTCATCTCAACCTGGCCTATCGGTGGTTCTGCCGGCTTGGGCTGGAAGGCGCCGTGCCGGACCATTCGACCTTCTCCAAGAACCGCCACGGCCGGTTCCGGGAGAGCGACATCTTCCGCAAGCTGTTCGACCAGGTCCTCCGCCTCTGCCTGTCTGCAGGCCTCGTGGGCGGCGAGGCCTTCGCCGTCGATGGCAGCGTCATCCAGGCGGACGCAGATCGCCGTAAGGGACCGAAAGGCGAAGACGGCCTCGCTGCCGACAAGACCAGCCGTGCGATTGATGAGTATCTGGCGGTTCTCGATGATGCGGCTTTCGGGGCGGCGAGTGAGAAGACACCGAAGTTCCTGTCAGAGACGGATCCGGCAGCTCGCTATACAAGCGCCCACAACGCCCCGGCCTGCTATGCCTACGAAGTCAACTACCTGATCGACACCGACCATGGCGTCATCGTCGATGTCGAGGCCACCACCGCTATCCGACAGGCCGAGGTCGAAGCGGCCAAGCGCATGCTGGACAGGACCGAGGACCGCCACGGGTTGCACCCCCGACGTCTTGCCGCCGACACCGGATATGGCTCAGGCCCAATGCTGGAATGGCTCGTTGAGCAGAAAGGGATCGAGCCGCACATCCCTGTCTTCGACAAGGGTGAGCGCAACGACGGGACCTTTTCACGCTCGGACTTCGCGTATGATCCGGCAGCGGATCAATATACCTGTCCGGCAGGC
>JBGTKN010000350.1:0-2140 GCA_041744615.1 Hyphomonas sp.
CACCGCGCCGGCCCGCCCGCCGGTGTCGATCGGCTCCGGCCAGCCGCGCGTCGATCCGGTCACCGGAGAGGTGATCGGACCGGCGGCCGAAACCACCGAAGAGGCCCTCGACGGGTTGATGCGCGGCGATGGCGGCCTGACGCCGAACTTCATGATCGGCAAGGATGTCAAACGCGCCGCCGTGCTGTTGCCTTTCTCGCACCCCAATGCGCAGGTGCGCGCCGAAGCCGAAGCGATGCTGGCCGGCATCGAGCTTGCCCTGTTCGAAAATGGCGGCACCGATTTCCTGATCATGCCGAAGGACACGGCCGGGCGCTCCTCGACCGCCGAAGCGCGCGCCGATGAAGCCCTCAAAGAAGGCGCCGACATCATCCTCGGCCCGCTGTTCAGCACCGAAGTGCCGGTGGTCAAGGACGCTGCCCTGCGCAAGTCGATCCCCGTCGTCGCCTTCTCGAACGACCGCACCGTCGCCGGGGGTGGCAGCTATCTCGCCTCGGTGATGCCGGAAGAGGAAGTCGTGCGGATCATGGGCTATGCCGCCAGCCGCGGCACCCGCACCTTCGCCTTCCTCGGCCCGGACTCCGCCTATGGCCGCCAGGTCGAAACTGCGATGCGCGGCGAGGCCGCAAAGAATGGCTGGACCGTGCTGGGCGCGGGTTTCTATGACCCGAGCAGCAGCGCCAGCTCCGAAGTCTCCCGCATCGCCAGCCTGATCAAGGCCGAGCGTAGCCAGGTCGGCCTGCTGATCCCCGAACGCGGTACCAAGTTGCTCTCGATCGCCCCGCTGCTGGTCGTCAACGGCATCGACCCTGGCCGCACCCGTTTCCTCGGCACCAGCATCTGGGACGATTCCGGCATCTGGCGTGAACCGGCTCTCGCCGGCGCGTTCTATTCAGCGGTCGACCCGGACAACATGACCAGCTTCAAGGACACCTACAAACGCATCTATGGCCGCACGCCGACCGACCTCGCCGCCGCTGCCTATGATGCCGCCTCGCTGGCGATCACGCTTGCCGCCGAAAACAACATGAAACATGGCGGGGTCACCGATCCCGACGGCTTCATGGGCGTCAACGGCCTCTTCCGCTTCCGCCTCGACGGCACCTCCGAAAGGGGCCTCGCGGTCAAGGAAATCCGCCAGTCCGGCGCTTCCGTGGTCGAAAAAGGGGTTACCAGATTCCCTCCCGGCAGTAGCTGATCCAGCCTTGCTGTCTGATGGTTGACCCTTGCGGTGAATACCGGCACGCCCCAAATCAGCGCCTCAGGGCGGAAAATCCGATTTTGGCGGCGACTGTATGAGCAAGCGCGACTATTATGATGTACTCGGCGTGGAACGCGGGGCCGATGAAAAGGTCCTGAAATCTGCCTATCGCAAGCTGGCCATGAAGTATCACCCAGACCAGAATCAGGGCGATGCCGGCGCCGAAGAGAAGTTCAAGGAAGTCGGCGAAGCCTACGCCATCTTGTCCGACCCCCAGAAACGCGGCGCCTATGACCGCTTCGGCCATGCCGCGTTCGAGAATGGCGGCGCCCCCGGCGGTAGTCCGTTCGGCCAGGGCGTCAATCCCGAAGACATCTTCCAGGACCTGTTCAGCCAGGTATTCGGCGGCGGCTTCGCCTCCGCCAATCGCAAGCGCGGCGGCCCGCAGCGCGGCGCTGACCTGCGCTATGATCTCGAAATCACCCTCGCAGAGGCCTTCACCGGCAAAGACGAGACGATCCATGTGCCCCAGGCCGTGCCCTGCAAGGCCTGCGACTCAACCGGCGCCGCCCCGGGCACGAAGGCCGAAACCTGCGAAACTTGCGCCGGCCATGGCCGCGTGCGCGCCCAGCAGGGCTTTTTCACGATGGAACGCACCTGCCATATCTGCCAGGGTCGCGGCACCGTCATCCGCAAGCCGTGCAAGGTCTGCGGCGGGCATGGCCAGGTGAAGGAAGAACGAAAGATCTCGGTCAAGATTCCGGCCGGTGTCGAGAGCGGCATGCGCATCCGCCTGACCGGCGAAGGCGAAGCTGGTACGGCGGGCGGGCCGAAGGGTGACCTCTACATCTTCGTCGAAGTGGTCGAGCATGACATCTTCGAGCGCGACGGGCCGAACCTCTATTGCCGCGCGCCGGTGCCGATGGCGACCGCTGCGCT
>JBGTKN010000351.1:0-2249 GCA_041744615.1 Hyphomonas sp.
GTTGCCCAGGCGCAGTTCATGCGTACGGTCGACCGGGAAGCGATGCCGGTCTCGGCGCCGATCGCCGATCTGGTGACCCGGCTGGCCGGTGAAGCCGGCCTTCGCCGCCCGCCGCGCGTCGTCGCTAGCCTAATCTCACGCGGTCCATTCGTGACCGGACTATTCCGCCCCGTTGTCGTGATGCCGGCCTGGTTCGAGGACGACTACACGCCGATGGAGGCGCGCGCCGCCCTCGCCCATGAACTCATGCATGTGCGCCGCGGCGATCTCTGGGCTTTGCAGGTCTCCGAACTCTTCGTGGCGGCGATGTGGTTCAACCCGCTGGCCTATATTGCCCGGGATGCGTTCCGGACCGATCAGGAAGCCGCCTGCGACGCTGATGTCCTGGCCCGCTGCCAGACCAGTCCGCACGCCTACGGGTCCACCCTGATCAAGGCGGCCCGACTGCACCTGCCCGAACCGGCACTTGCCATGGGCCGTCTGCCCCTGACCCACGCCCTCAAGGAAAGACTGACCCGCATGACCTATCCCGCCCCCTCGTCCCGCCGCCGCATGATCGGCTTCGGCGCGGCCCTCCTGTTCGGCGTCTCAACGCTGGCCATCACCTCGTCTGTCGCCGCGGCTGCCGAGCCCAAAGAGTCGACGCGAGAACTCCGTATCGAAACCAGCGGCCTCTGGATCGCCGACAAGGATGACCGCCAGATCATCCTGCTGGGCGATCCGATGGCGAAAGTGATTCCGGATCCGGCGACCCCGCCGGAGGTCGCGGAACTCGAGGCGCGCATCAATGCAGACATCGCCGAGATGACCGGTCCCATCGTGCTCGGCGCCGTGCTCGACATGACCCAGGACGAGGACTTCGTCGAGATCACCCGCCTCAGCACGGAGCTCGCAAGCCTCGGCGCCAGCCTCGGTGTCGCCAGCGCCATGGAAGCCCTGACAATGGACTTCAACAACATGTCGGAATCCGAGATCGAAGCCTGGTCAGAAGATTTCGAAGCCCGGATGGAAGCCAAGTCGGCCGAGATCGAGGCGCGCGCCGCCGACATGGAACTGCGCATGGAAATCCATGCCGACCGTCTCGACCAGCGCATGGACCAGCAGACCGAAACCCGCATGCTGACGCTCGAACGCCGGATCGAGGCGAGCGCCGGGGAGATCGAAAAAATCATGGAGGCCCGCTTCGGCCCCGCCTTCGAGGCGAAAGTCGAGGCCCAGGCCGCCGTCATCGAAGCGCTGGTGGAGCGCTGCGAGGATGCCGAACTGGCCGGCGGCGAGACGCGCATCCTGGAACGCACCGACAGTGAAGGCGAAATCGTCCGCCTCGCCTGTGTCGGTGGATCGCGGGAATTGCTGAAGTCCGACGCGACGCTTGCCGCCGTTCGCGCCCATCCCGGCATCACCGAAGCCGAGATTGCCGCCTTCAAGGCCGCCGCCGAAGGCCACAAACGCAAGAATGTGATGGTTTTCAAGTCGACCGAGACGACGCCCCCCCGCACACCAGAAACACCGGCGACCCCGGTGACGCCCGTGACCCCGGTGCCACCGGACGTGCCGCTCAAGGGCGAGTAACCGCGCGCCTCAGACCCTTCAGCCCCGGCCCCTGTGGCCGGGGTCTTTTTTTGCCTGCCAGCGAGCGCTTTGCGCACGAGGAAGGACCCGTTAGGGTGCGCCCCAACGATAGAGCCCCGGGAGCTGACGCCATGAAACTTCGTGTCCTTTGCGCCGCGCTGCTCGTGGCCACATCGCTCGGCGCCTGCGCCACCGCGCCGGAGCCATGCACAGCGGAATGGATCGACTATCGCACCGACCGGATCCTTAAACGCTTCGCCAACGAGAATCGCGGCCTCGTCTCCGACCTGCGCCAGCTGGTGCGCGCCGACGGAGATGTCGATCCGGTGCGCGCCATCCTGCTTGCAGCCAAGGCTGACGACCTGCGCCAGTTCGCCGACAGTTTCGACCGGATTATCATTCCGGAACTGAGCAGCTCGATCAGCCAGTGCCGCGGCGATGCGAACTTTGTGCCGGCCTTTACAGAATTCCTGCGCCGCGAAGGCGTGCCGGAAGACGCGCTGGAATGGGTTGGCCCGGTGCTCGCACTGTCCCAGGCCATAGACGCGAACCGCTGACGCAACGGACAGGGCGCTGCGCCGATGAAAACCCTTATTGTCGTTCCGGCCCGCTTTGCCTCAACGCGCCTGCCGGGCAAGCCGCTTGCGAAGATTGCCGGCCGCGCCATGGTGGACCGC
>JBGTKN010000352.1:0-2168 GCA_041744615.1 Hyphomonas sp.
CCGCCGCGCAGCTTCTCCTCGGCAACCACGACTTCACCACCTTCCGCGACACCGCCTGCCAGGCCGCGAGCCCAGTGAAGACCCTGGACCGGCTGGACGTCGCCCGCTTCGGCGACCGGGTCGAGGTCACCTGCAGCGCGCAGAGCTTCCTGCACCGGCAGGTCCGCTCGATGGTCGGCAGCCTCGTGGAGGTCGGGCGCGGCTATCAGCGTCCCGAATGGATCGCGGAAATCCTGGCCGCCGCCGACCGCACCGCCTGTGGCCCCGTCGCGCCATCGGACGGCTTGTTCCTTGAACGCGTGGATTACCCTGCCTGACGCGAAGGCAATCTTTGCCCCCTTCCGGATCAGGGTTAGCCTCCCGCTCAAACGAACAGGGAGAGAAGCAATGGCCATCGATTTCACGATTCCTGAAGACGCCAGGGAAGTGCGCGAGCGCGTACGCCTCTGGGTGCAGAACGAGTGCCTTCCCGCCGAAAAGGAAATGGCGGCCGGCAAGCCCTACAAGACGGTGCTGAAGGAGCTGCGTACGAAAGCGCGCAAGCAGGGTCTCTGGCTTCCCTTCTTCCCGGTCGAACATGGCGGCATGGGCCTCGGTCCACTCGCAAACGCCCTCGTGCAGATGGAACTCGGACACAGCCATCTCGGCGCCCTGTCGATGAATTCTCAGGGGCCGGACGATGCGACCATGCTGACGCTGCTCGCCCACGGCACGGACTTCCAGAAAGAGAAATACCTGAAGCCGCTGATCAATGGCGAAAAGCGCATCTGCTATTCGATGACGGAGAAAGCCGCCGGCGCTGACGCGACCGGCATGCAAACCACCGCCGTCAAGGACGGCAAGGGCAACTATGTCCTGAATGGCGAGAAATGGTTCTCGTCAGCGGCAACCGCGGCCGATATCGCCGTCGTGATGGCGAAGACCAATCCCGAAGCGCCGCGCCATCAGCAATACCCCACCTTCATCGTCGAGCTGCCGAACCCCGGCTACCGCATCATCCGCGACATCCCGACCATGGCCGTCCACGGCAAGCATTACACCGAGATGGGCGGCGGACATGCCGAAGTCGCTATCGAGAACCTCATCGTGCCAGAAGAAAACCTGCTCGGCGGGGAGGGGATGGGCTTCGCCATGGGTCAGCACCGGCTCGCCTATGGGCGCCTCCGCCACGGCATGCACAATGTCGCGATGGCCCAGCGCGCACTTGATCTGGCCACGGAGCATGTGACGAAACGCACGACCTTCGGCAAGGGCCTCGAAGACCGCCAGGGCGTTCAGTTCATGCTCGCTGATTGCGCCAGCAAGATCTACATCGCCCGGCTGATGCTGATGCACATCGCCTACAAGGCCGAGAACGGCATGGACATCCGCCAGGAGAACGGCATCGCCAAGGTCTACCTCGCCAACATGGTGCATGATGTGGTCGACACCGCCATTCAGCTGCACGGCGCGCTCGGCTATTCGCTCGATACCCCGCTCGCAGCCTGGTACACCCACATCCGCTCCCAGCGCCTCGTCGACGGGCCGGACGAGGTCCACAAATGGATCACCGGCAAGAACGTCATCCGCGCCTTCAAGAAAGATGGTACCACCGCGGCCGCGGCCGGGGGGGACCTGCTCTAGTCCTTCTTGCGGAACAGGCCGCGAAACAGTGGCCATTGCCACATCACAAGGCCGGTCAGCGCGAGGCCGGGGAAAATCACGTACTTCGTCGTGTCGGCGAAGAACGGGTTATCCACAAGCGGCGTGTAGACATAAGCAAACAGGATCATGCCGCCGGTGATATGCAGCCAGCGCATGATTTCCTTTGTCATGTTTCCGCCCATCGCCATCCTCCTTGCCGATGTCCCAATATGGTGCGGTACGCCTGTCCCGGCGAGCCCCGGCGTCTGAACAAGCCAGGTGCACAAGATTGTCGGCTCGTGCGGCGCTGCGCCCATAGGCGCCGCTCGCAAACCTGCTATCTTCAGGCCCGATGACCTCCCCGACCAAGCCCCCGCCGACCTTGTTGAACCAGTCAGCCCGCACCCCGGTCGCCCGCCGGCCGGGCAAATGGCGCATTGCCGACATCATAGATGGCCGGGCCCTGCGGGTGAAGCTCACCGCCGCTGCGCTCGACAACATGAACAGCCCGCAGGTCGCCCGCAAGCAGGCGCTGAACCTGCTGC
>JBGTKN010000353.1:0-2170 GCA_041744615.1 Hyphomonas sp.
GAACCGCGTGACGCAGGCGCCCGCGCCGGCGCCCGCCCGCTCGGCCCTGACGGCGCCGGGCCTTGCCCCAAGCGTGACCTGAGGACCAGACCCATGACACACGCGCCCCTTCCGAACCCGGCCCACAGCCACGATCTGCACCCCCCGCGCGGGCTGCTGATGGCGATCGGGGCGCTCTTGCTGTTCACGCTGATCGGGGTGGGCGCCACGCAGCTTTCCGGAGCGGGCCATGTCACCAACTGGCGCGCCATGTCCGCGGAATCCCTGCCGCTCGTGTTCGAGGACGGCGCAGACGGGAGCATTGTCGTGCGTGAGCCGGAAACCGGAAATGTGCTGCGCACCTGGGCGCCGGAAACCGGGGGCTTCGTGCGCACCGCGATGCGGTCGCTCGCGCTTAAGCGCCGGCAGATGGGCATCGGATCCGGCCCGGCCTTCGTGCTGCACCGCACCGAGAATGACAAGTTGATCATGGAAGATCCCGAAACGTCGGAATGGGTCAGCCTGGATGCTTTCGGTAGCGACAATGTTGCCGAGTTCCGCAAACTGCTTGCGCCCGTGGAGGTCGAACAATGACGCGCCGAAGCTTCACCGTGCCTTGCACCATCCGTGTCGAACACACCTACGAGTCGCTCGAGGCGCACGTCGAACTTGATGGCGGCATCGAGCCCGGCATCGGCGACAAGGTGCTCGTCCACGGCGCGCCGGTCAGCGTGCCTTTCGGCCGCAGCCTTGTGCTGCGCCGCGAAGCGACTGTCACCCGCGCCAATGTTTTCGAGAGGGCGCTCGTGCGCTTTCAATCAATGTTCGAGCTCACCGAACTTTACGAAGTGAGCTTCAGTGATGGGAGGGTCTGAGGAATGACCATGGCCGTGATGACAGACGAAGAAATGCGTGTGCTGGAAGCGCCGCCGGCCTTCGATACGAACAAGATCGCGATGGAAGAGACGATGCTCTCGCCGCGCTTCTACACCACCGATTTCGCCGAGGTCGACAAGGTCGATGTCTCCGGCGTGCGGGAAGAGTGGGACGCGCTCATCGCCGAAATGGAATCGGACCCCAACCGCAGCCACTTCAAGCGCACAGACGAGTTCGACAATATCCTCGGCACGCTGTCGCCGGAACTGCGCACCGAGTTCGTGGATTTCCTTGTCAGCTCACTGACATCCGAATTCTCCGGGTGCGTCCTCTACCGCGAAATCACCCGCCAGGTCGAAAACCCGGACATGAAAGCCCTGTTCCGCCTCATGGCGCGCGACGAGGCACGGCATGCCGGCTTCATCAATTTCGTGCTAAAGGATTTCGGAATCGGCGTCGATCTGGGCTTCCTGACGCGCAAGAAGAAATACACGTTCTTCAAGCCGAAATACATCTGGTATTCGGTCTATCTCTCCGAGAAGATTGGCTATGCCCGCTACATCACAATCTTCCGCCAGCTGGAAAAGCATCCCGAGTTCCGCTTCCACCCGATCTTCAAATGGTTCGAGCAATGGTGCAATGACGAGTTCCGCCACGGCGAAGCCTTCGCCATGATCCTGCGAGCGAACCCGGACCTGCTCGAAGGCGGCAACAAATACTGGATCCGCTTCTTCCTGCTCGCGGTCTACGCCACGATGTATGTGCGCGACCACCGCCGTCCGGCGTTCCACGCCGCGCTCGGCGTCGATCCCACCGAGTATGATTACGAAGTCTTCCGGGTCACCAACGAGATCGCCCGCCAGGTGTATCCGGTCGAGCTCAACATCGACGCGCCGGAATTCCGCGAGGGGCTGGAAAAGATCCGTCAGACCACCGACCGGATGGAAGCGATTGAAGGCAAGGGCCCTGTCGCCTGGCTACAGAGGAAGGGCTGCATGCTCTCCAACGGTATGACCTTCCTGAAACTCTACTTCCTGCCCGTGCGCAAGAACAAGCTGCCGGCGAAAGTCCGGCTCCAGCCGGCCTGGTAGGTAGGGGAGGACACGCATACCATGGCCGACTACGCGCCCCCCATCATCTTTGCTGCGCTCGCCTGGTGGCTAAGCACGGGGGCCATCTTCTGGTTGATTGGTCGGCCGCGCGCGACGTTCAAATGGACCGCGCTCGGCGCCACGACAATTCTGGTCGGCGCAACCTTCCTGCTCGTCTCCCTGCGCAGCGATACCAGCGTCACCGGGGCCTATGCCGGCTTCGC
>JBGTKN010000354.1:0-2036 GCA_041744615.1 Hyphomonas sp.
GGCGGCGGATATCGACCCGGCGGAGCGGCGCGCCGTGTTTACCGCGGCGCCGACCGACGGCGTCGGCCTGCCGGCGTTCCGGCGCCTTGAGGAGGGACTTGCGCGCAATTTCCCGGACTGGGAAATGCGCGTCTATCCTCCGAAGACGGAGCTTCCGCTCGTCGCCTTTGCGGCCGAGTCCGATGATCTGTCTCCGGAGCAGGTGACGCTGGCGTCCGACCTTGCCTGGGCGCTGCAGCGCTGGGGCGTCGCGCAGGTCGAGATTGTCGCCTTCCTGCCGACGGCAGCCGCCGCCAATACGTTCAACGAAAATGCGCTCGGCCACCGCCGTGCCGCTGCGGTTGCGGCGGAGCTTGCGAAGGCGGGCATTACCGCCTCGATCGCCGGCGAATACCGGTCAGCCGGTGCTTCACCGGAAGACCGCGAAGCCGCACTCCGGCGCGCCAACCAGATCGTGATCCGTCCGGCAGGTTAGCGGATCATGCCGTTCAGCGGGGTCACGTCGGCCGGCTCATGCTGGATGATGACCCGGGCGCCGAGATCCGCGCCGCGCGCCTCGAAGGCCGCCATTGAGGCGAGGGTGTCTTCTTCACTGACATTGAAGCGCGGCACGCGCGAGAGCGCGCGACTCTCGCTGCGGTGATAGAGGTCGCCGGTCAGCAGGACAGGTCCGCTTTCCGGCATCATCAGTTGCAGCGAGGCGTGACCCGGCGTGTGGCCATTGGTCTGGAAGATGATGACCGAGCCATCACCGAACACGTCATGCTCGGCGCCGATGATCTGGCGCTCCATCGGCGCGAACAGGGCAAAGTTCGCGGCAAGGCTCGGATCGGCAATCGGCGAGCCGTCCGGTGGGAACATCGCGTCATACTCTTTCTGGTTCACAAGCCAGGTCGCGCCCTGAACCTGATCGACCTGCCCGATATGGTCGAAGTGCGAGTGCGAGATCGACACATAGGTCAGCTCCGAAGGCACCACACCCAGTTCCGCCATCTGGTCCGTGATCGATTTCTCGACCGATACCGTGAATACTTGCTGTGTGAAGGGCGGCGCACCGATCAGCGCGCTGGGCAGGCCAAGGTCCCACAACAGGTGGCCGTTCGGGTGGTTGATCAGGTAGCAGGTGTTGGTCAGTTCGTCAGGCTGTCCGGCATAGTCGCCCGCCGAGGAAAAGGCGTCCATATCGGAGACCGCTATCGTGCCGCAATCCAACACGTTGACCGTCAACGGCGCGGCTTGTGCCATTTCAGCCGTTTCTTCAACCGGTGAATCAGCGGCCGGTGTTTCGGCAGCAGGGGAGCAGGCCGCGAGCAGGGTCGCGCTGGACGTGGCGGCGAGGAGATGGGCGAGGCGCATGGAGTTTCCTTCCGGGAGTGATTTGCCGGAAAGTCTAGTCTGCTTCGCCCTCGCCCGCCAGCGTGAGGCCGGAGGCGTCCGCCATCCGGTAAAAGCAGCTTTCCCGGCCCGTGTGGCAGGCGCCGCCGGTCTGGCGCACTTTCAGGAGCACCGCATCCTGGTCGCAATCCACCCGAACCTCGACGATGTCCTGGGTGTGGCCGGAGGACTCACCCTTCACCCAGATCTCGCCGCGGGAGCGGGACCAGTAGGTGGCGCGCCTCGTCTCCAGCGTCAGGCGGAGCGCCTCGTCGTTCATCCAGGCAAGCATCAGCACCACACCGGTTTCGGCATCCTGAGCGATGGCGGCGACGAGGCCGTCGGCGCCGAATTTCGGGCGCAGTTCGCGCGTTTCGTCCTGGTCGCGGCCGGAGAGAGGAGGGGCATACTCGGTCATGGCCTGAGGCGTAGGAGCGCGCGCGGGGCCGAGTCAAGCGCACGTGCAGCCTGGCTGACATCCGGCGCCAATCGGGGCTACACTCCGGCGATAGACAATCAGGGAGTATCGCATGGCCGCCTACAGGGAAATTCTCACGAGCTTCAGCCAGGGCGTGCTGACGATCACGCTGAACCGGCCAGAGCGGCTGAATGCCTGGACCGGCATCATGCAGACCGAGGTGGAGACTGCGTTCCGGGCCGGC
>JBGTKN010000355.1:0-1515 GCA_041744615.1 Hyphomonas sp.
GTCGGCGGTCTCGGTCTCGGCTACACGGCGCGCGCCGTCCTCCAGAACGGAAATGTCCGTTCACTGATTGTCGTGGACCTGCTCGCAGCGGTTATCGGCTGGCACACGTCCGGCCTGCTGCCCCTCGGCAAGGAAATCACGGCCGATCCGCGCTGCACCCTCGTCGAGGGTGACTTTTTCGAGATGGCGTGCAACGCTCACGGCTTCGACCCTTCGCGCCCCGGCCGCAAGTTCGATGCCATTCTCGCCGATATCGACCATTCGCCCGAAGCTCTGCTCGATGCGCGAAGCACTTCCTTCTACCAACCCGAAGGCCTGCGCAGACTCAGCACCCATCTGAAGCCCGGGGGACTTTTCGGTCTGTGGTCGAACGACAAGCCCGATCCCGCGTTCACCCGGCGCCTGCAGGATGTGTTCCCCGGCGCATCGGCCGAACCGGTGACGTTCGACAATCCGCTTCAGGATGCAACTTTCACCCAGACCGTCTATCTGGCGCGCTCGGCATCTGCGCCGCCCGCCGCTTGAGTTTAGCAGCCTGCCCCGTCTGTGCGGCGCCGGGACCCGTGCCCTATCTGTCTGTTCCGGGACGCGACTATGGTTTCTGCCCGGCCTGCGAAGCCTGCTTCCTTGACCCCCACCAGCGCTTGCCGCCAGTCGCTGAGCGGGCGCACTACCTGCATCACCGAAACGATCCAGCCGATCCGGGCTACAGGCGCTTCCTGTCGAAACTCGCCGGCCCGCTGCTTGCCCGTCTCCCTTTGGCGGCGGACGGACTTGATTATGGCTGCGGCCCCGGCCCGGCGCTGGCCAGGATGCTGCGCGAAGCGGGTCACAAAATGGCGCTCTACGACCCGTTCTTCCATCCGGCGACCGGACCGCTCGACCAGAGCTATGACTTTGTGACCTGCACCGAAACCGCCGAACATTTCCACCAACCGGCTGCGGAGTTTGAGCGGATGATGGCGCTCGTCCGGCCGGGCGGCCTGCTGGCAGTCATGACCGGCTTCCACCCCCGCGCCGAAAGTTTCCGGGACTGGCCCTACCGGCAGGATGCGACGCATGTCGTCTTCTACCGCGCGGCAACCTTTCGCCAGATCGCCGCGCAAAAAGGCTGGACGTGTGAATTCCCGGTGACGGATGTCGCCTTCCTGCACCGTCCCGGCGCGCGGCCAGGCAACTGACGCCGGCCTCCCTGCGTCCGCGTCCCGGCAGTAACACACCAGAATATTCTCCATCGGGGGCTTACGGCGCGCCCCGCCTCCGGCGTAAGACGCGGCGGCGAGCAGGGACACAAGGCGGCATTGGTCATGAAGTTGAGTGCCTCCTGGCGAGCAACACTGGCGGCCAGCGCCGTGCATCTCGTGATGGGCGCGAACCTGCCTTACCTGCCGGTCTGGATGGAAAAGGTCGCCGGCATGTCCGGCGCCGAAATCGCTGGCGCCGCGACCATCGCGATGATCATCCGCATCGTCGCCGGGCCGCTCACCGCCGGCATCGCCCAGGACCGCGGGCTGC
>JBGTKN010000356.1:0-10453 GCA_041744615.1 Hyphomonas sp.
CCGTGCGACAGCAGGATAAGCGGCCGCCGGCCGCCCGGCTCCAGCGCGGCATTGCGCGACGCAAACCCGCCGGTGAATACCGGCTTGTCAGCCGGTATCAGGACCTCCGTCATCAGGCTGCCATCTGCGGCGGGGTACCAGACCGTCGTCGCCAGCGGGCGCGGCGCCGTCCCGTCCCAGCTGCGCCGGGCGGGGTCCTTCAGATTGAGACGCTCTATGCCGATCGGGGGAGCGCCTGCCGGAGGCGATGCGGAAGGCGCTTGCCCCAGATCACAGGCGGCGAGGCAGACGGCGAGCGAGGTGAGGAGTGTTCGGGCGGTCATGCAGTCTCCAGGGCCGGGGCGCGGCGAAGTTAGCCCAAACGAGAGGCCTTGCCAGCCCTCCACCCTTGAAGCGCCGGGCCTGCCTCGCTAGACCGCGCGGGCAGACGAGATCCCAGCTTCAGGAGCCCTCCATGGCCGCCAAGACCCCCACCCGCACCGAAACCGATACGTTCGGCCCGATCGAGGTCGAGGCGGACAAGTACTGGGGCGCTCAGGCGCAGCGCTCGCTCGGCAATTTCAAGATCGGCTGGGAGCGCCAGCCCGCCCCAGTCGTGCGCGCGCTTGGAATCGTCAAGAAGGCGGCGGCCGAGACCAACATGGCCCTCGGCAAGCTAGATCCGGCGCTGGGGAAGGTGATCGTCCAGGCGTCCGACGAAGTGATCGAAGGCAAGCTGAACGCGCACTTCCCGCTTGTGGTCTGGCAGACGGGATCCGGAACCCAGTCGAACATGAACGCCAACGAAGTGATCTCCAACCGCGCGATCGAGATCCTGGGCGGCGAAATGGGCTCGAAGAAGCCGGTCCACCCGAACGACCACGTCAACATGAGCCAGTCGTCGAACGACACATTTCCGACAGCCATGCACATCGCCTGCGCCGAGGAAGTCGTCCACAAGCTGCTGCCCGGGCTGCAGACGCTGCACAATGCGCTGAACGACAAGGCGCAGGCCTGGAAATCGATCATCAAGATCGGCCGCACGCATACGCAGGACGCGACCCCGGTCACGCTGGGTCAGGAATTCTCTGGCTACGCAAAGCAGATCGAGAACGGCATCAAGCGAATCGAGCTGACCCTGCCGGCGCTGATGGAACTGGCCCAGGGCGGCACCGCCGTCGGCACGGGCCTCGCCTCGCCGTCGGGCTTCGCCGAACTGGTGGCGGACAAGATCGCCCAGATCACCGGCCTGAAATTCACCTCCGCCCCGAACAAGTTCGAAGCCCTCGCGGCGCATGACGCGATGGTGTTCACGCACGGCGCCATCACCACCGTCGCGATGAGCTGTTTCAAGATCGCCAACGACATCCGCTTCCTCGGCTCGGGTCCACGTTCCGGACTTGGCGAGCTCGCCCTGCCAGAGAACGAGCCCGGCTCGTCGATCATGCCGGGCAAGGTGAACCCGACCCAGTGCGAAGCGATGACCCAGGTCTGCGCCCACATCCTCGGCAACAACGCGGCAATCGCCTTCGCCGGTTCGCAGGGCCATTTCGAACTCAACGTGTTCAATCCGATGATGGCGTACAATTTCCTGCAATCGGTGCAGCTGCTGGCCGATGCGTCGGTGTCGTTCACGGACAATTGCGTGGTGGGCATCGAGCCGCGCCTCGACAATATCCAGCGCGGCCTCGAGAATTCGCTGATGCTTGTGACGCCGTTGAAGGAGAAGTACGGCTACGACCTTGCGGCCAAGGTGGCGAAGACCGCCCACAAGAACGGCACGACGCTGAAAGTCGAAGCTCTCGCGCTCGGCATCTCCGAAGCCGACTTCGACGCCATCGTCCGTCCGGAGAAGATGATCGGACCCGACCCGGCCTGAAGTCATCCGGCTCGAAAACAGGCCGGGTTCGCTGTCCAGACTTTGGACTTGAGTAGCGTGCATGCATCTGCATGCCTCTGTTGAGGAAGCATCTATGCGCGCGTGCATGCCTTGATCCGGATGCGTGGATCACCGACAAAAAGCGGGTGTGAACTTGCGGGCTGAGGTTCGCATTTGAAACTGCTGCAGCTTCGGTGTATGCAGATATCATCCGCACAGGGATGATCTGCCTTGCAGGAGCGTCTCGGGCGATTTCCCATAAGAATGTTTGTTGACTTTCAACGTTTGTTGAGGAACCTTTAGCCGCAAGGGGGTGGCCGTCATCCTCCGTGAGGAAACGAAACATGTCCGGGTCATCTGAGACTCCACGGGGCTGGGAAGCCGGGGGGGCAGGGACCACGAATCCGAAGCGCAAGCCCAGGCAAAAGCCTGTGCAGCGAAAGGAGGCGCCGCGCAAGAAGCGTGCGAAAGTTCCGTCTACGAACAAAATCATCCGCAAGGCAGGCGACAGGTTGCTGCTTGGCTGGCGGCGCGAAGATGCCCGTCAGCAGGTCGGTTTCCGTGAAGGCGGAGCCCCGGCGGCGGCTGCCGACCATCCGCTCTGGCTGCAGGGCGAAGGCCACACGATCACCATCGCGCCGACTGGCACCGGCAAGGGCCGGGGCG
This sequence comes from Hyphomonas sp., assembly GCA_041744615.1. GTDB lineage: Bacteria > Pseudomonadota > Alphaproteobacteria > Caulobacterales > Hyphomonadaceae > Hyphomonas. Next base: position 2,525 of record JBGTKN010000356.1, read on the forward strand.
CCCTGATACCGAATCTCCTGACCTATGAAGGCCCGGCGATCGTCATCGACCCGAAAGGCGAAGCCTGCCGCGTTACCGCCCGCCGCCGCCGCGAGATGGGGCAGAAGGTCCACATCATCGACCCCTTCGGCCTGATCACGCGGGAAACCGACAGCCTCAATCCGATGGACGCTTTCGCAATACCGGGCGTCGACGCCTCGGCGCTGGCGCTCGACATTGCCAAACAGCTGTCCGGCGGCGGCAAGATCGGCAAGGATCCGTTCTGGGATATCCGCGGCCACGACCTGGCGGCAGGCGCGATTGCTGCGATAGCGGCGATCCGCGAAGCCCGGGATTGCAACCTGATCGAAGTGCGCCGCCTGCTCAAGCGCGACGATGTCGTCTTCAACATGCACAACCTGCTCGAAGGCTTCGGCAACAAGATGCCGTCATTTGCCGCCGATGAAATCTCGAGCTTCCTCGGTACCACGGATGTCACGCGGTCCGGCATCCTGGCCACCGCCTGCAGCTATTTCTCGGTGATCGCCTCGGACGTGGCGCAGCGCACGGTCGTGCGCTCTACGATCGATCTCGCCGCCGTGCGCCGGGGAGATCCGATGACGATCTACCTCGTCGTGCCGCCGACGAAGCTGGCGAGCCATGCCTCGCTCTTCCGGCTGTGGACGGCGGCGCTGATGTCGGCGGTGCTGTCGCGCGAAGGCAATCTGCCGAAGTATCGCACGCTGTTCGCCATCGACGAATGCGCGCAGCTCGGCGATTTTGGCCAGCTCTCGGTCGTCTATACCCTGGCCCGGTCCTACGGGGTGCGAGTGTGGACCTTTTTCCAGGACCTCGCGCAGATCCAGAAGATGTTGCCCGACGAATGGCCAACCGTGCTTACCAACACTGCCGCATTGCAGGTGTTCGGGGTGCCGAACTATCTTGCAGGCTCGGCACTGGCGAATGTGCTCGGCGACTTTTCCGAGCAGGAATTGCGCCGGATGGACCGCCGCCTCTTCGCACTGCAGGTGGCCGGACGGCTCGGGCTGACCGCGCGTCGGCTCGACTATCTTAAGGACCCGGCCTTCCAGGGCCTGTTCGACCGCCACCCGATGCTGGGGCGCCGGTCGCTTGACGAACCGGACGGCCCGCTCAGCGGACTCTGAGGCTTTGTTCATCTGCCGTTGCCGGTGGGACGTGATAGTCTCGGCCGGTCTGCAATTTCTCCCGAGGATCCTATGCCGAAGATAGTCAGAAGTTCGATACTCGCTGCCGTCCTCGCCCTGATGGGCGCCGCGCCGGCGCTGGACCTGAAGGATGATGACGACAAGCGCTCCTCCGCCGGCTTCGACGTGACGCGGGACGAAGCGCTCGAGATTGCCGAAGCCGAGGGGCTCGAATCCGTGCGGGAAGTGAAAGCCCGCCGGGGCGTCTGGAAGATTGAGGGCTCCGACGTCGACGGCGTCAAGATCGAGATCGAAATAGACGGCGATTCCGGCCGGGTGGTGAAAGTCGAGCGTTACGGCATGCCCAACGTTGATCGTAGCGGCGCCGCGTCGAACTGAGCCTGCGCCGGGCCGCCTCGGTTGTGTGCAGGCTTCATGCGTATTAGATATGCGCATTGGAGCGGCCCACAGGAGCGTTCTTATGGCCTCGAAAGTACGGGTCAACCTGACCCTCGATGAAGCGCTGGTCGCCGAAGCAAAGGCGAGAGGCGTCAACCTTTCAGCCGTGTCCGAGCGCGCGATTGCGAACGAAACCCGTGATGCGCGCATGCGCCAGTGGGCAGAGGACAACCGGGAGGCGCTTGAAGCCTGGCGCAAGAAGATCGAGGAAGAGGGGCTGTGGTCTGACGGACTGAGGCATTTCTGATCCATGTCCGGATATTCTGTTCACCGGCTCAAGGCGTCCGGACAGCGTGTTGTCAGGCTTCAGTATACAGGACTGGACTCTGGCGCGACGGTTCTCGTGGCGCCGCTTTATCCGGCTGATCGCGCACTGGAACTGGAAATCGTCACGCCGAGGATCGAACTCGAAGGCTCCGAATACCTGGTGGCGACACACCTCCTCGCCGCCGTACAGCGAAAAGATATCGGACCTGCGGGGGCAGCCCTCGCCGCGCACGAAGCCGCGATCGCGAATTCCATCAACCGGCTTTTCTTCGGCATCTGACAGTCCTGCTGACGCTAGCCCGGCGGGCAGGTAGGATGGGCTGAGAGAATCACCTCCGCGTCCAGAAAGACCCAAGCCCATGTCCAAGCCCCCCGTCGGCTCGAAAGCCAATCCGTCCCAGTTCGATGTCCTGCCGAAACTCGCCGAGGACGAGCCCTATTTCGTCATCCGCGCGCACGACCCAATGTCCTCGGCGCTTGTCGAACTGCACGCCTATATCGGCGCGGGGCAGGCGGGCGCGGCGCACAACAAGCTGGCCGAGATCATGGCGCTGACCTCCCAGAAGCCGCCGCGCCCCGCATCCAGCCCGAAATACCGTGAGACCTTCGCAATCTCGCTCGCGATGGAGCAGTGGCGCGACGCCCACAAGGACTGAAGGCGCATGCAGCTCGCCCCGCTCATCCTCGAGAATGCGCATGTGCGCCTGCGCCCGTTCGCCCCCGAGGTGGACGGAGCGGAACTCTACGCGCTGGCCGAGCGGGCGCCAGAGATCTTCCGGCTCTGGGCGTTTCGCGGGCCGGGGGACTGGGTGGGCGGCTGGACCGGGTCCATCCGCAAACGGACGATCGATGGCAGCATGATTGCCTTCGCCGTGACCCGGCCGCAGGACGGCGCCTTCCTCGGCATCACCAGTTTCCTTGACCCGAGCGAGCTCAACAAGTCGGTCGAGATCGGCATGACCTGCTATGCGCCCGAAGCGCAGGGCACACGGGTCAATCCTTCGTGCAAACGCTTGCTGATGGGCCACCTGTTCGAGCACTGGGGCGCGCGGCGGGTACAATACCAGGTCGACAATCGCAACGAACGCTCCAAGACGGCCGTGCTGAAACTCGGCGCCGCGCTGGAAGGCGTGCTGCGAAATCACCGCACCCTGCCGGACGGCTTTGTGCGCGACACCGCTTTCTTCTCGGTCCTCGACCGCGAATGGCCGGAGGTGAAGGCGAGGCTCGACGCGCGGATCGCAGCGGCATGACCCCGCCCATCAATCTCAACAAGGCCCGCAAGGCGAAGGAAAAGGCAGAGGCCGAACAGCGCGCGAAAGAGAACCGCGCGAAGTTCGGCCGCACCAAAGCCGAGAAGAAACTGGAGGCCGCGAAGGCCGAAAAGCAGGCGAAGCAGGCTGAAGGCCATCGCCGCGAGACGCCTGATCCAAAAGACGGTTAAAAAAGCGTTGACAAGACGGCCCCCGCTTTGCACGTCATCGGCCGAGTTGTGTCAGCGTGGGAGTGCGGAACTTGGCGAAGAACATTTTCCACAAGACCGTCTTCAGCGCCGTGGCCTTTGCGGCCGGCATCCTCTGGGGAATCGCGGCAGAAGCCAGCGCCGCCGGCCTCCCTCTCATCAGTGTGTTCCAGGGCTGAACCCCGGCTTCAGCTGCCGCCTGTAACCTTCGCCCGGTCAATCAGCGTGTTTTCGTAGCGCCCCTGATTGACCCGCGTCAGCGCGTCGAAGATAGGCTTTGCGTCCTTGTCCTTTAGCAGCGGGATCTGCTTCGCGAGTTCGGCGGCATGCGCATATTGCGAATGCGCTTCGGCAAGATCGCCGCGCGCCTCGCTGCAGGCGCCCCAGTTATGCTGAATGCCGGGGGCGCTCGGATAGACCTCGGCCAGCTGCTCCCACTGCGCGCAGGCGCCGATGAACTCGCCGCGCTTGGTCGCTTTCACGGCGGCGGCAAAGCGCGCGTCCCCGGCCTCCTCGCCGACCAGAGGTTTGGTGACGATCTCGGCGCGGAAGGTTGCGATGTAGGGCGCGATGTCGAACCGGAACTGGCGCACGGCGGCGGGCACGGCGTCGCGGATCATGCCATAGGGCGCATCGTAGCTGACATAGATCTCGTGAATCGTCGAGCCGATGGTTCCAGTCGGTTGATCCGTATCCGGATATTCAGCAACATCGTAACAGTCCTCGCGCTCGGTCGTGCCGCCTTTGGATGACGTGAACACAGTCCGCCGCGCCGCGAGGTCGATCAGGCTGGTTGTGACTTCGATATCGACGATTTCCCTGGCGCATTCGATTTCGACCACCTTGTAGCGCCGGCAGTTGAATGGACCATCGTATTCCGCGCAGCGCCGCTCCGTTTCGAGGCGGATCTCGCCCCGGTAGCCGGTGACCGCGACGGCGCCTTCATACACCCCCTGCGGCTGATCGGAAGCGAGCACCGCGAACCAGGGCCGGCCTTCCAGTTCGGCCGCGCGGATCAGCGCGTCGAACTCGCGCGCTGCCACATCACCTGCAGGTCCGTCAAACCGGCCGGCCGCGACGTCGGTATAGTTCAGCGCTTCGGGAAAGTTGGGTGCGGCGCGTGCGGCATAATCATAGCCCGGCGTCTGGCAGGCGGCGATCAGCCCGGTCAGGGCGAGAGCCAGGACACGCTTCATCTTTTACCCCCACTAAAGCGACGGTATAGCCGTGCCGCCCCCCGGGCGCGGCGTCAATGGTTGACGCGGAGCCGGGCGCGTCCCACTTCACGGCCAGCTTTCAAAAGGACATTCCGATGACGCGCACCCTTTTCACCCCCTTCAAGCTCGGCAAGCTCGAACTTCGCAACCGAGTCGTGATGGCGCCGATGACCCGCTCGCGCTCGCCGGGCGGCGTGCCGGGGGAGGACGTGGCGGATTATTATGCCCGCCGGGCCGCCGCCGATGTCGGCCTGCTGGTCACCGAGGGCACGACCGTGCGCCGGGGCGGCTCGTCGAATGATCCGAACGTGCCCAACTTCTACAAGGCCGACGCCCTGAAAGGATGGGCCCGCGTCGTCGAGAAGGTGCACGCCGAGGGCGGCGCGATCGCCCCGCAGATCTGGCACCAGGGCATGGTGCGCAAACAGGGCACGGGCCCCAATCCCGACGCACCGACCGACAGCCCGTCGGGCCTTACCCATACCGGCAAGCAGGTGCTGCCTGAGCCGACCACCCCCGAAGTGGACGATATGGTGCTCGCCTATGCCGACGCTGCCGCCGACGCCAAGCGGCTCGGCTTCGACACGCTCGAGATTCACGGCGCACATGGCTACCTGATCGACCAGTTCTTCTGGGACGCGATGAACAAGCGCTCCGACCGCTATGGCGGCGGCCTGACCGAGCGAGCCAGTTTCGGCGGCGACATCATCCGCGAGATCCGCAGGAAGGTCGGCCCGGATTTCCCGATCATCCTGCGCTACTCGCAGTGGAAGCAGCAGGACTATACCGCGCGCCTCGCGCCGACGCCGCAAGAACTGGAAGCCTTCCTGAAGGTGTTCGTCGATGCCGGCGTGGACTGCCTGCACGTCTCGCAGCGCCGCTACTGGGAGCCGGAATTCCCGGAGATCGACGGGGCGAACGGCCTAAACGGTGCCGGCTGGGCAAAGAAGCTGACCGGCCTGCCGACGATCACCGTCGGCTCGGTCGGCTTAAATGGCGATTTCGAGAAATCCTTTGCCGGTGAAGGCGCCCCGCAGCGCTCGCTGGACGACCTCGAAGCCCGCCTCGACAAGGGCGAGTTCGACCTAGTCGCCGTCGGCCGCGCCGTCTTGCAGGACCCGGAATGGGCAAAGAAGGTGAAGGAAGGCCGCTTCGCCGACCTGCGCGACTATGACGGCAAGGCGCTGGCGACGCTGTACTAGCGCCGTTCATTTGCATCCGTTCGGGTCCCGTTTGCGTAACATGCTTTGGGTGTGACTGCAGACCGGATCCGAACTCATGACGAAATCTCTTATCGCCGCCGCCGGCATGCTTGTCGCTACGACGGCTGCAACTGGCTGCGCGTCCAGCAGCACGCTGGAACAGTTTGAGACGGCGCCGCGCCAACTCCTGCTGGAGGAGTATTTCGACGGCAAGACGACCGCCTACGGATTGTTCGAGGACCGGTTCGGCAAGGTGCGCCGCCAGTTCAAGGTGGACATTACCGGCGAGGTTGAGGGCAACCGCCTGACGCTGACCGAGAAGTTTGTCTATGATGACGGCGAGCGCGACACCCGCGTCTGGGAAATCGACATTCTAGGCAATGGCCAATATCGTGGAACGGCGGGTGATGTGCCGGTGCCAGCGGTGGGGCAGGTGAGCGGCAATGCCTTCAACTGGAAATACAAGGTCGACCTAAAGGTCGGCGACTCGGTGTGGAATGTCGGCTTCAATGACTGGATGTTCCTGATGGACGACGGCGTGCTGATCAATCGCGCCTATGTCACCCGCTACGGCATCGAGATCGGCCAGGTCACGATTGCGTTCCGGAAAGGCTGACGAAGAGCAGAACCATCGCGAAGGCCGCTGCCGGGATCAGGTTGGTGAGAAAGAGGCGGCGCTGGAGCGCACTTTTCTCGGCCTCGCACATGCGGGCGGACTCGTCCGTACCCGGCCAATCGGGCCGTGAAGTGCCCCATAACGTGAGGAAGCTGCCCTCGCCGCGTGCCATAGGCTGGCGCTTCAGCGGAACACCGGAAACGCGGGCGAGGGCCTGCGCGGCCTCGCCCGCTATGGCGCTGTAGAGGCCGGTGCGCGGGATGGGACGGTCCTCGCCGAGGAGGATCAGGCGCCGGTCTTTCAGACGCACGGCGTAGACCTTGTTGACAGTCACGATGTTCAGGCTGGTGACGGTTTCTTCGCGCCATTCGAGATGGCTGATATCGGCATAGCGCAGGGAAAGGTCAAAGGCCGGCTCGCGCCCGAAGATGAGGCGCCCTGTCGGCAGGCGCAGCCAGACCTCTTCACGGCCCAGCGAAATGCGCCAGCCCCATTTCATCTGACAATCGCGCAGGACAATGTTGGCGAGTTGCAGGAAAAAGACGACCGTGATGGCCAGTACCAGCGCGGCTACGATCTCTCTCTGTGCCAGCACGGCAGCTGCGCCGCCGGCCATGCCGGCAAGTATCGCCCAGAGCAGGGCGGTGGTGAAACCGATGCTGAGCCGGTCCGTGTGGCTGAAGCGGAAGTCGGTCGAGGTTGTATCGCTCATGGCAAGGCTCCGGCGCTACCGAGAGAGGCGCAGCCGGAGGCCAGAACGGGTCAGGCGTTTTCGTAGGCCGCTTTCAGCCAGGCTTCTACTTCGGCATTGAAGTCTCTCACGCTTTCCAGCCGGACCTTGTGGGTGCACATGGATCCCGGCTTCTCCGCCAGCAGGCGGGCAGTGGCAGGCCGGTCCTTGAGGTTGAGTCCGAGATCGATGCGGGTTTTCGAGGCGGGCGTGACAACCGCAAAGTTCTTCGAACGGCGGAAGGCCACGCTGGTTTTCTTCGGCGATATCTCGACATCCTTGCCGATTGTACGGGCATGCGCTTCCAGCGCGTCGTATATCGGGCGCAGCGCTTCCTTGCCGGCATATTGCCCGGCGAGAAGATCGTCCTCCGGCACATCCAGCGCGCCTTTGGCCGTGAGGCAGATGAAGTTGGCATAGCCATGACCGAGGCCGTGGGTCTCCTTCAGGAGTTTCATCTGCTCGCCGTGTTTGGCGATGCCGCTCTTGCGGACAAGATCGGCCCACTCATGAACGGACTTGCCGGTGTTCTTCAGAAGGTTGGCCTTCATAGTGTCCACGGGATCGGATTTTTCCGGCATGGCGTCCTCCCTGACGAGCCGCCAATATGCCTCAGCGGCGTGCCTTTTCCAAGCAGGAGGGGGGTAACGCGCCGCCAAGGCGGCTGCTATACGTTCCCGATGAGTTCCAATCCGAATCGTCTCCCGATCAGCCAGATGGCCGCCGCACGCCCTGTCGCTTCGCCGGCCGAGAGCGCGCGCTATCTCGAAGGGCTGAACCCGGAGCAGCGCGAGGCCGCGCTGCACACCGAGGGTCCGCTGCTGGTGCTGG
>JBGTKN010000357.1:0-7534 GCA_041744615.1 Hyphomonas sp.
GGACGGGGTGAACTGGATCGCGGCGAGGGTCAGCGTGCGGGCCATGGGAAGCTCCTGTCAGGCGGGGATTTCGCGGGTCATGCAATGGAAACTGCCGCCGCCGGCGAGGATGCCGCGCGCGGAAAGGCCGATCACCTCGCGCCCCGGAAACAGCGCCTTCAGTTCGGCGAGGGCAACAGCGCTGTAGCGGTCTTCGTAGACCGGCACGAGGACGGCGCCATTGGTGATCGTGAAGTTCATGTGGCTGGCAGGCACCGGCACGCCGTCGCCGAAATGGATGGGGCCGGGTGACGGGATGGTGGATACCATCAGCCCGGCAGCGACGAGTGTGCGTTCAATCTCGCGCAGGACGTCCGTGTTCGGATCATCCGGACCGGCGGGATGCTGGCAGAGGACATGGCCAGGGCCGATGAAACGGGCGATGTTGTCGACATGGCCATCGGTATGGTCATTGGCGAGGCCGTCGCCGAGCCAGAGGATCTGCTCGACACCGAGCGCTGCGCGCAGGTGCCCCTCAATCTGATCCTGATTGAGGCTTGGATTGCGATTGGCATTGAGGAGGCACTGACGGGTGGTCAGCAGGCGGCCTTCGCCGTCGACATCGATGCCGCCACCTTCGAGCACGAAATCACGCACGCGGACAGGCAGGTTCTCGGTGGCCGCCATGGCGGCGGCCGTATCCGTGTCGCCGTCCATCAGGTATTTGCCGCCCCAGCCATTGAAGCGGAAGACCTGCGCGGCGCGCGAGGCCCCTGCCCCGGTTATGATCGGGCCGGTATCGCGCAGCCAGATGTCGCCTGTCGGGATGCGGACGAGCTGCGCCGCGCCGCCGAGAGCGGCGAGCGCAGATGCCATTGCCTCGTCGGAGCCTATCGCGACTTTGACGGTCACGTACCGTGCGGCGGCGTGGATGAAGCCCGCAATGTCGGCGCGAGCGGCCGTAAGGTCGCCGCCCCATTCTTCGGCAAGCCGGGGCCAACCCGCCCAGAGAGCGGCGTGCGGCGCCCATTCGGGCGCGAGGAAGGATTTGAGACCGGTCATTCTGGTGCGCGCCTTGCCATAGCTTCATCCAAAGGAAAAGGGCGGCCCCGAAAGGCCGCCCTTCATATAGTGTCCCGTAGCGGGAATGCCCGACTAGAACTCGTAGCGGATGCCGATGCGGGCGCGCCAGCTCGACAGTGCGTTCGACCGGAAGCCGTTCGGCTGCGCGGTGAAGGAGTTGTAACGGTACACGCACTGACCTTCCGTGAGGCAGTTTGTGCGGGCCAGGTCGTTGTTCAGCGCAGGTGCGCCAGCAACGCCGAGGTTTGCCACATCTGCAGCCCGTACGATATCGGCGCGAACGATCGCCGACTGGCCGTTGTTAGGCGCGCCGTAGAAGGTGCCCCAGTCATCGTTGAGAAGGTTCGCGAAGTTCTCGATGTCGAGAACCAGTTTGAACTTGTTCTCGCCGACCAGGTTTTTCGCACCCCAGATGCCCGGCAGATCCTGCTGGAGGCGGAGATCCCAGCGCTGGTTCCAGGGCGACTTGTCGGAGTTGACCTCGTTGATGCGTCCACGCTCGATGCCGCGTCCGTCGATGTAGGAGTTGAAGGCGGCCTGGTTGAAGCCCGCAGCGTAGACGACGCGGCTGTCGTTCAGGTTCGGGATATAGACCGGATTGTTGTCGAACGGGTTTTCGCCGAGTCCGGTGCGGCCGAACAGTGCATTGTTATTGTCGATATCGAACGTGTAGGTGAAGGGCGCTCCCGAGGTGAACTGCCCGAACAGGTCGATCCGGCTGGCGAGGTCAGCAAACAGTGCCCGCTCATAGGAAAGTCCGAGCTTGAAGGCGTGCTCGGTCTCGTAGACCGAGGCGCGCGCTTCCGGGAAGTTCCGGTCGGCTGCGACCTGACCGCGATAGGCCGAGACGCCGCGCGAGGAAGAACCTTCCGTCAGAGCCTGGATATCCTGGTAGCTATAGGCGCCGAAGACATCGAAGCCGTAGTCGAAGGTCTTGGCCAGCGACACGGTGTAGACCGTGCTGTCACCGCCATAACCATTGGTGAGAACCGTACGGTTGGTCGCACCGAGATTCTGCAGGTCGGCATAGATCGGACGACCGTCCGGTGCCACGCCCGGGGTGCGCGGCGGGATCGAGTTGGTTTGAGCGAATTCGCGCCAGAGGAAGGATTCGAGGCCCTGAGTGTAGAGAACCTGAGCCGAGGCGACATAGTCGGTGCCGAGGTTCAGGAAGCCGAAGTCGAGATCGAATTCCTGGTCGAGACGGAGCGAGACCTTGCGGTCGCGTGGGATCTCGAAGTTCGGGTCGATGGCGTCGATGGCGCGAACCGTACCGTTGGCAACCGCCGTCAGCGCAGCCGCCGGGATCTGGGTCGGGTCAACGTTGACGACGTTGGACAGCTGCGAAGTTGCCACCAGCGGTGCGATCGCATTGAGCGTCCACACGCCCGGGTCGCCGCCGGCGAAGACGCCGAAGCCACCGGTGAGCGTGGTGCGGTCGAACGGCGTGTAGCGGAAGCCGAAACGCGGCATCAGCAGGTCAAGTTCGTCGGTCGTCGTGGTGTTCGGGATGCCGACATCCGCGAGGAAGGTCGGGTCCGTTACCGGCAGATCGTCCGTCATCAGACGTTCATAGCGAAGACCGGCGCTGAGTTCGAGGTCAGGATTGACCTGTACCCGAGCCTGTCCGAACAGCGATGCACGCTCGTAGCCAAACAGGGTGATGTATTCGGAGGCGTCGTTCGAGTTGACGTTCCGGTACTGCACAGTGTTTGCGGTGCCTGCGAGAAGGTTTGGCACCAGCGACGTGTTGCCGGCAGCGTTGGCCCCGAAAGTGAAGAGGCCGCGCGAGAATTGCGAGAAGGCATTCGCCGCTTCGATGGTTTCGTACTCACCGCCGACCGTGAAGATGAAGTCGCCCAGCGTGTAGTCCGCGGCGCCGAAGAATTGCAGGCGTTCGTCGGCGTAGGTGTTGGTGTGACGGAACTGGTCGCAGCCGCCAACGATCTGACGGTTGGTGGTCGAGGTGACCGTACCGGCCAGCGGCGAACCGGCAACGTTTGCCGATGCAGCGGTGACCTGGAAGTTGAGGGCGCCGACACCGTCGCCGGCGAAGCAGTTCTGCTGGCGATCGTTCTCGGTGTAGTTGACGCGAAGACGGGTCGACAGATTGTCGGTCCAGTTTGAGAAGAGCTGGCCGCCATAGCTGTTAAGCTTGTTCGGCGACTGGTACCAGGCGGACTGGAACGTTGTGGCATTGACGCCCTCGACGACGACTTCCTCGGTCTGCTGGTAGTTCAGTTGTAGGCGGTGGTCGTTATTGATGTTCCAGTCGATACGGGCGAACAGGCGCTCAGATTCTTCAGGCAGTGCGGTCGAGGACGGACGGCCGCCCATGTCGATGCCGTATTCGTCGAGCACAAGCTGGTTCAGCGCTGCGAAGAAGGCGGGGGTCAGGCCGTTGTTGGCATCAGCCGCTTCGAAGTCCACTGAGCGGGCGTCTTCGAACTTCGAATAGTTGACCAGGAAGAACAGCTTGTCCTTGATGATCGGGCCGCTGAGCGTGGCGCCGTATTCCTTCTCTTCGAAGACGCCGGGATTGAAGGAACCGGTGCCGCCGAAGGTGGATTCGCCGACGAAGTCCTGGTCGCGGTAGTAGTAGTAGAGCGCGCCGTCGAATTCGTTGGTGCCGCCCTTGGTGACGACGTTGACGCCGCCGCCGGTGAAGTTGGAGGCGGTGACCGAATAATCGGCGGCGACCAGCTGGACAGATTCGACGATGTCGAGGTCGATCGGCGAGCGGCGGGTTGCCGCAAGGCCGGTGCCGAGGCCGAGGTTGTCTTTCTGGACTGCGCCGTCGATCGTCACGCTGTTGAAGCGCGGGTTGACGCCGGCGATCGAGAGGTTGTTCGGGCCGCCGGAGATCGAGAGCGGGTCGCGGGCCAGAACCGAGGCGAGGTCGCGGTTCAGGGTGGGCTGGTTGGAGATGTCGCGGGCGCTGTAGTTGGAGCCGACGCCGTTGTTCAGGTCGAGCACGTTGATTGCGGAGCCGGTGACGACAACCCGTTCAAGCACGGCCGTGTCGTCGATGGCGGCGAGGGTCAGACGCAGCGGCGATTGCGGGCCAGGCGCAAAGTTCAGGCCGGTGAGAGAGCCGCCTTCATAGCCGACCGCTTCCACGGTGAGCGTGTAAGGGCCGCCGGTGCGCAGGCCGCCCTGGAAAAAGTTGCCGGTCGAGCTGGTGGTCAGCGTGCTGGCGCTGCCGGTCGGCTCGTGGACGAGCGTGACCTGCGCGCCGGCAACCACGGCGCCAGCCTGGTCAACGACCGTACCGCGGACTTCCGAAGCCGTCTCTTGAGCATAAACGGCTGCTACTGGCGTCAGCGCGGCGATTGCAGCGATAGACGCTGAGCGTGCAAAGAAATTCTTGATCATGTTGACTTCCCCGTCGTTGTCGACCTTGCCCGGAACGCCCTCGTGCCGTTCCGGTTTGAGCTCGCCCTTAGCCCCGCTACATGACAGATCAGTGACAGACAATTGAAGGTTCTGCTGCGGGCGCCGATAGGGGGCCGGTTTTTTCGTTGCGATGCAAAAATGACACGCCTGTAAGCCCGGTCTGCCTGTTTACGCCGCAATCTGAGTTGTATTTGTGCGCCCGGTCCCGTCATAAGGAGACCGTCCAGACCGAATCGATGATGCCCGCCGCTTCCCTTGCTCCGAAAAGCCCCGAAGCCCGGCTGCTGCTGGGCATTCTCGCTCTCCTGCTGACCCTGCGGGTGGCGGCCGTCCTTGTGTCGCCGTTTAATCTGTATGCGGACGAAGCTCAGTACTGGCGCTGGGCGCAGGATCTCGCCTGGGGTTATTATTCCAAACCTCCGATGATAGCTTGGGTGATCCATGCGGTGACCGGTGTTTTCGGCGATTCGGAATGGGCGGTCCGGCTTGCCGCGCCTTTCCTCCACACGGCGGCGGCGGGCTTCATCTTCCTGGCCGGGCGGGCGATGTTCTCAGCAAAAACAGGCGTCTACGGTGCGCTCCTCTATGCGCTGATGCCGGCGGTGACGCTGTCATCGAACGTCCTGTCGACCGACGGGGTGTTGATGCCGTTCTGGTGCGCTTCGCTCTACCTCGCCTGGCGGCTGCGCAGCGGCGGGGGGCTGGGCACGGCAGCTGTACTGGGCGCCGCGCTGGGTCTCGGCATCCTGTCCAAGTATGCGATGCTCTACTTCCCCATAGGTCTGGCGCTGGCGTGCCTGATAGACCCGCCAATGCGGCGGGCCCTTCTTTCGAAGGGAGGCGCGCTGGCGCTGTTGGTGACAGGACTGCTGATCGCGCCGCATTTTGCCTGGAACGCGGCGAACGAATTCCAGACGGTCGGGCACACGGTCGACAATGCCAATCTCGGCGGAGACCTGTTCAACCCTGAAAACGCTGTGACATTCTTCATCGATCAATTCGGTGTGTTCGGGCCGGTGAGCTTCCTCGCCCTGTTGGCCGGCCTCGCCGGTTGGCGCTCGACGTCCGCGACTGAAGGCGCTCCGGCGCGTTGGCTGCTCTGTTTCATCCTGCCGGTCATGATCTTCATCCTCGGCCAGGCCGTGCTCAGCCGGGCCCATGCTAACTGGGCCGCAACGGCCTATCCCGGTGCCAGCCTGCTGGTCGCCGGCTGGTTTGCCGGGCGGCGCGCGGTCTTGTGGGCAAGCCTCGCCGTCAATGGGCTGATTGCGGCGCTGTTTTTGGTGGTGCCGATGCTGTCAGAGGCGCAGACGCGGGCGATGGGCATCGACAATGCGCTGAAACGGGCGCGCGGGTGGGATGTCGCGGCGGCAAAGGTGTTTGCCGAAGCGGAGCGCCTCGGCGCCACGGCCGTGCTGGTGGACGAGCGGGAAGCCTGGCACGGCCTTGATTTCTATGGCCGGACGCGAACCGTGCCGCTGATTTCTTGGCGGCGCTATGCCGGGCCCAAGAGTTTTTCCGAACGCGAGCCGCTGGAGGGCGCGCTGGCCGAGCGTGTGCTTGTCGCCTCGGTTCACCCAAGGATGCGGCCGCGGCTGCGAAGTGATTTCGCTACGTTCGAGCCTGCCGGGCATATCCGCATCGACCTCGGCCTTCGCGGCAATGGCTGCCCCATCACGCGCGTGTTCCAGTTATATGTGGCGAGCGGTCATGACCGAGCGGAGCGGACAGCGGACTGGGAAGCGGTTTTCGACGGAAAGACCGAATTTACCGAGACGCCCTGCCCTAAAAGAAAGTGAAGGCGCCGGCAGGCGCGATCAGGAGCCTTTTTCCGCCTTGCCCCAGAGTTGCTCGAGGCGGGCATCACGGCCGCAGGCCTTGCGGTAGTAGCCATACTTCACGGCGCTGCGAATGTAATAATCCTGATGGTAGTCTTCGGCTGGCCAGAAGGTGGCGGCGGGAAGGACTTCGGTGACCACGGCCTGGCCAAGCAGCTGGCTGGCTTCGGCGAGCGCCGCTTCGGCGCCTATGCGTTCGCCCTGGCCAGAGACGAAGATCGCGGAGCGATAACTGTCGCCCTTGTCGCAGAACTGGCCCTTGGCATCAGTTGGATCGATATGGCGGACGAAATGGGCCGCAAGCTGGTCGTATGAGACCTTGGACGGATTGTAAGTAACCTTTACCGCTTCGTAGTGGCCGGTATTGCCATAGGTGACCTGCTTGTAGGTCGGCTTGTCGACGGTGCCGCCAGTATAGCCGGAGACCGTCTCGACGACGCCGTCAACCTTGTCGAAATCGGCTTCCACACACCAGAAACAGCCACCTGCAAAGACGGCTGTGGCGACGCGGGCTGGCGGATCGACCAGACGGCGGTCTTCAGCCCCGGCGCTCGAGAAAAAGGCAAGCCCGGTCGACATCAAGCCGGCGGTTAGGGCGATTACAAGGGCGGGACGCTGCATGGGCACTGGAAACTTTCACACTTCGGAACGCGGCATATTACACTGCCGACCTGGTGAAATAGTTGTGGAGTCTGTCCGAAAGAAGACGGTCAACGCACACATTTGCTTAATGTCACGCCGATGTGACCAATTTGCACACCGGGGCCAGACGCCTATGCCGGGTTTTCAGTCAGAACGCGGACTCTGACGCGGGTGCTGCGGCCCTCGGTATCGACGGCCGTGACCTGGTAGAAGCCCGGCTGGCGTGGCTGCCAGATCGGTGAGCCCGCATCATCGCGGTCGGTCGGCGCGCCGTCAACGAACCAGCTGAGCGCGCCTTGCCCGCGCCCGGCGAGCACGAAGGGGCGTCCCGGCTTGCCATTGACCGGACCCGCCCAAAGTTCGGCGCCTTCCGGCGGGAACAGGATCTCGGGTGGGCGGTTTTCAGACAGGCTGCGCTGGGCGCCCCTGGATTTGCGGAGCGGTTCGGTTGTCAGACGGGCCCGCGCCTCGCCGTCATCGCGCAAATGGTGAGCGACCCGGTCGGCCATCTCGAACAGGACCGGCAGCGCGATGTCTCGCCCCGTTGCGCCGGTACGCGGCGCGCCGTCAACGAACCAGCTGAGCGCGCCTTGCCC
>JBGTKN010000358.1:0-4657 GCA_041744615.1 Hyphomonas sp.
GGGCGAGGCAACGCCGTCAGCACCGCTACAGGCGCCGAGGATCGCAACGGCGGCGCATCCGAGCAGCGCCGTGCGGAATGAGTTCATTTTCAGCATAAGGTTCTCCGTCGTGATCCCTGTGCGGGTGCACCGGCGGAGGCATCCGCCGCGCTCACTAGACGATGAAACCGCCCACCCGCATGCCGATCCTTAAGAACGGTTTGCAACATTCACCCGAAGTTTAGATGACGGTTGAGTGACAAAGCGGTTTCATCCAAGATCGTGTCGGATCTGCAACAATTACAGGTTCATGTAGTATTCCTCTGGGAACATTTCACCCCAGCCTCGTTCGCGAAACCATTTGGTGATGATGTATTTTCTGCCCTTGCGCACCTTCATGCCATGATGGATCGTATGCGGATTAACTGTGCCGTCCATATTGAGATTGTTCCAGATCACCGCTTTGCCTTTTTCCGGCATGATGGTTTTTTCAAGCCGCCGGAACCGGGTGCCGCCGCCCTCCGAAACATCGTTCAGATAGATCATAAAGGTCCAGGTCCGCTGGCCCAAAAACTGGCAGAACACCTGATGTTCGCGCGTGCCGGGCGGGAAATAATCGTAGTGCGCCTTGTATTCCTGTTCGAGATCGTAGCGCTGGCCCTGTGTGATATCGGTATAGGACCAGTGAATGCCGAGAGCTTCGGCAATCAGTTCATCGAGTTGCATGATCAGGTCATGGCCCAGCATGCCGATGTCGGATGTCCGCGAAGTGCGTACCTTGGGATCGGCAAATGCGTCGGCGGTTGTTGAATCGCGAAGTTGCCGGTCGATGAGTGCGATCACCGCATCGCAGATTTCAGGCACCAGAAATTTTCTCCACACATACATCTGTGCCTTTGCAACCGGGACCTTCTGGATGTTTGGATGAATGAGGGCGCGCTGGGTGAGCGCCGGCGCCGACAAGGCCGCGAAGTCCACATCGGAAGAGGGGCGCCGGCCGTCATATGCCTCGAGCATCAGGTCGCGAATCTCGGCATCACTTAGACCTTTGAGTCTCAACTGGCGGCGAACTTCATGTGGCTCGATGCCGGCGCGCAAGCGCACCCATGTGTAGGTTGTCAGGTCTTCATCGGCTTTCGCGGTCATGCGCAAACTCCCTGCAGACCAGCGGGTTACGACGAAGACGTGACGGCCGGATGACACTTGCGTGTAACTTCCGGCGGCGTTGGTACCCGCCCGGAGGTGTACTGAAAATATACAGTATACTGTAATTACTTGACACAAAATGGTCATAAGCGCATTGTGACACTTATGTTACAGCGCACTTACATGTCCTTGTCATTTGCGGTCTTGGCCTTTGCGGGTCCGGGAATGGCGCTCGCCCAGACAGATCTGGTTCCAGCTGCCTTCAGCGAGTTCCGGATGCCCACCGTGCAGGCGCAGGGCATCAGCACACTGGAATCGGAACTGCTCGGCATCGCCAATGAGGAACGGGCAGAAATGGCGCTCGGCCGCCTCGACGCGCATGAAGGTCTCAATGCCGTCGCGCGCGCTCATGCGCGGGACATGGCAGTCAAGGGCTATGTCGATACCGCCGATCCGTCGGGACTTTCGCTGTTCGACCAGGTTCGGCAGGCGGACAGGACGGCCCTGATCGGATCGTTCGGCAGCAGTATCGCTGTCCTGAATTCCGCCGCATCGGCGGAAGATATCCACGCTGTCATCCAGTCGGATCCTGAGAATGTCGAAATCCTGCGCCGTGGATTCGGACATGCGGGTGTAGGCACCTACCAGGCGGATGGCCGTCTGTATGTCGTCCAGCTCTTCGCTCGGATCGACGGCGAACTGCGGCAGCCGCTTCCAATGCAATTGACGGCTGGCACCGACCTTCACCCGTCGCTGATTGGCGAGAACATGACCCCCGTTGGCTGGTCACTCAACAACCAGTCTGGTGGCATCCTGGCGCGCGGCAGTGGCCGCCGTGTCCAGACAACGCGGGGTGAGCCGATGGCGGGCTATCTCAATCTCGACGTGGCTGTCGGTACCGACGTCTACACCCTGCGCGGCCCCTTCGTGCAGGTGAACTGAAAGGCGGCCGGTCTGAACTTTTGAACACGCTGTTACGGCCGCATCTTAGAGTGCGGCCGTTTCTGGTTCAGCGTCCGCAGAATTCTTAGGCGGGGTCCTGAATGGCCTCGATATAGTCGAGCAGATCGTCGATGTCGTTCGGCTCCAGCTGAAACGGTGGCATATCGGGATGGCCGACGAAGATGCCCTCTCCCAGCGCTTCTTCCAGGCTGCGAACCGGATAGCGAAGCGATATCTGCCGGAAGGGCAGTGAGTCCGGATGTGAACTCTGATCGGTTCGTCCGATGGCATGGCAACCCGAACACAGCCTGATCGCAATCGCTTCTCCGCGCAGCGCCGGCATGGCCATCACCCCGGAGGGTTCTGTCTCGGGGCCGGTATTTGTGCAGGCCGGGAGCAGGATGATAGAAAAAATGAGAAAAAATGGTACAGAACGTTTGAACATCTGGGAGCTTCTGGCCAATGGCCGATAGAGTTTGGAGATGAGAAAGATATCGCCTGTATCGGTTTGCGGGAACTGATCTTGCACGCCGTTGAATGGGAGCCCTATCCGTGAAACTACGGATGTCTCGCTAAAGCTCTGGCGATATTGACTAATTTCCGAGGCGACACAGGATCGCGCCCCCATGACCCACTCATCCACCGACGACAGCTACCAACTCGCCGCCCTCGACCAGGATTTTATCCTCGGCGACTCCATGCGCGGTGCGCGGTTCATGATGGAGTACGCCAAGGCAGAAGAACACATGCGCGCACGGCGCATCCGCTCGACGATCGTCGTGTTCGGCAGCGCGCGCATACGCGAAAATGGCGGAGACTGGCAGTCGAAAGTCTATGGCGCAGCGCGGCGCTTTGCGCATATCGCCTCGGAACGCGGCGGCGCACTTGCGGATCGGGAGGGGTGGCGCGAAAATGTCATCATGACCGGCGGGGGACCCGGCGTGATGGAAGCCGCAAACCGCGGAGCACAGGATGCCGGCGCCTTGTCGATCGGCGTGAATATCTCGATCCCGTTCGAGCAGGCGCCGAACCTGTACATTTCGCCGGGTCTCAGCTTCAAGTTTCACTATTTCGCGATGCGGAAGATGCATCTCGCCATGCGGGCCAAGGCGCTTGCCATTTTTCCCGGCGGCTTCGGCACGATGGACGAACTCTTCGAATTGCTGACCCTGAGCCAGACGGGCAAGGCGCCCTCCATCCCGATTGTATTGTATGACAAGAGCTTCTGGACCCGCGTAATCAATTTCGACGCACTTGCCGAAACCGGAATGATCAGCGCCGCCGATCTTGAACTGTTCGATATCGTCGACGACGCCGAAGAGGCTTGGGAAAGGCTGGTCGCGCGCGGTCTGCTGGCAGACGCAGAGACCGCCTGACGGCTAGGCCTTGCCGGGCCTGGTCAGCAATTTGCGATACTTGCTGATCTGCTGGTCGATGAGGGGCCGGCCTGTGGACGTCGCCGCCGAGGCGAGGATGAGGGCGTAGCCGAGTGCGGCCGTAGGCAGCAGCTCGCGGGTCGGCAACGTGCCCATCGCCCAGCTGAGCATGATACCGTTTCCCAGATGGGACAGCGTCCGTTCCAGGATTTCAGCCGGCATGGCAGCCTGAAGCAGGCCCTCGTCCTGGGCCTGCACGATCAGCCAGCGCCAGGCGGCGCGGGTCTGTTCCTGCCGTTCGGGCGTTGCGAGACCGGTATTGTCTTCGCCATTGGTGTCCAGAAGCGCTTTCCACAGAGGCCGGTAGAAGTCCGGGTCCTGAATGAAATAGCCGGCGCCGAGAGCGTGGGCTTCGAAGATCCGGTCGATTGCGTTGTCGACTTTCAGCGCCATGAAACGGTGCAGGAAATCGCGCTCATCCTCGAGAACGGCCATGACCACGGCGCGTTTGGAGCCAAACAGGTTGTACGGCGTCGCGACGCTGACTTCAGCGCGCTGGGCAATCATCCGCATCGAGAGGTTCGTGTCACCCGTTTCACGGATAAGGTCGCGCGCGGCGCGCACGATCTTGAGGCGGCGGTCGGCTTTCGCCTGTTCGCGCCGGCCCAGATCAGTTGCGGTGGTTGTATCAGTCATGCGGCGAGCCGGGTTTCTTCAGGTGGCGCGATGAGGTCAGCCCGGTAGTCGAGATTCAGGGCCTGCATCATTTCCTGACGTTCCGGGCCGGCACTCGGCGGATAGGCGGCGGCGTTGAGTTTCTTGCCGCGCGCCCAGTAGTAAAGGACCGTGGCGAGATTGTTCGGCTTGCCGAGCCACTTGTCCGGATGTTCGAGCATGTGGAAGCCGCGCATCGCTTCGCGAAGAAGGCGGACATCGGAGCGCACGGCGATCCGGATGCCGTCATCGACGAAGCTCTGCATCAGTTTCGCCTTGAACTTTGGTTTGAAGCCGGGCGTGAGCGTTTCGCGGGCGCGCTTGATGGCGGAGCGGTCCTGACGGCGCTGGGTGAGATAGAAGGGACGCAGCTCTGCTTCGAGGCGCTGGTGGAGCAGGATGGCGCGCTGCGTGGGGTCGGCGGTCTCGTCGAGCGTCTTGCGAAGCTGCTGCGCGCCGACGGCGGCGAAGGAGCACCCGCGGCCGTAGAGCGGATTGGT
>JBGTKN010000359.1:0-1658 GCA_041744615.1 Hyphomonas sp.
ACGTGTGCTCTTCCGATCTCCGCGTCTGCGCCGAGGTGCGCGCGTGGCTGGCGGGCGAAGGCTGGGCGGTCGGGGGGATCGTCGAAAGCCCGATCACTGGTCCTGAAGGCAACGTGGAATTCCTTATTGCGGCAACGCGTGACTGAGTTAACTGACGCTCGCCAACGAAAGTCCCGCTCAGGGACGCCGCCAGCGTTGCCAGCGCTGGTTCACCCGGCCAATATCCGGCACGAATCGCCTATGAATCCGCAAGGAAACACTGAATGAGCCTGCCGGCCTCGCAAGGACAACTAAGGGCCAGCTTCCTTCGCTGGGCGCTGGTTATCGTGCCGGCGGTGTCGCTGGCCGGGTTCACCGCTGGACGGCTCTCGGGCGGCGGATCGGGCAATCCGTGGTTCGACGGGCTGGCCAAGCCGGAACTGTTTCCCCCGCCCGCGACCTTCGGGATCGTTTGGTCGGTGCTGTACGTGATGATCGGGATCGCCTTGACGCTGGTCGTCACCGCGCGCGGTGCGCCGGGGCGGGGCGCGGCAATCGTGGCATTCCTGATCCAGCTGGCGCTCAATCTCGCCTGGTCGCCGCTGTTCTTCGGCGCGCATCAGGTGACCGCCGCGCTGTGGCTGCTGGTGGCGCTCGACGTGGCGGTGATCGTCACCGTCGTGCTGTTCTGGAAGGTCCGCCCGCTCGCCGCCTGGCTGCTGCTGCCCTATCTCGCCTGGGTGCTGTTCGCGACCGTCCTCAACTGGCAGTTCGACGTGCTCAATCCCGATGCCGAGACGCGCAGTAGTTCGGGGGCGGTGACCCGCTACGAACTGTAGCGGCCTTGCGCATCAGCACCGCCGCGCCCATCTGAAGCGCCAGCCGAGGAGTACGCGCCGATGCAGTCCGAAAACCCGTTGTTCGCCGATCTCGCAAAGCTGCTCAACAGCGCCGCGGGGACCGTTGCGGGAATGGGCCGCGAGGGCCGCGATGCCGCACGCGAAAAGGCTCGCGAAATATTCGGTGGGCTCGATTTCGTCAGCCGCGAGGAGTTCGAGGCGGTCAAGACCATGGCCGCCACCGCACGCGAACAGGCCGAGGCGCTGAGCGCCAAGGTGGCGGCGCTCGAAGCTGCGGCCCAGTCCGCCGCTGCCCCCTCAGGCTCCGTCGATCCGGGCATCTGATTCTCGTCGGCCGCTCGGCAGCACGGTCGGCAGGGCCGGGAACCGCAGTCTGCAACGGCGGTTGAATCGGCATGTTCACCCAGCTCAATCCGCCGATCCCGCTTCATGTCCTCGACAAGGGCGATGGCCTTGCGGTCGGCCTGATCGACTATGGGCCGGAGCATAACCTGATCTGGGTCACCGCGCTCGATGCCTGCGGCGAAGTGTGGTGTGCGCCCAACCCCTCCGTGCGGTTCCTCAGGAACTGGACGATGGGCCGGCGTGAGAATCCGCTGGTGGCGGCCTCGAAGAACGGGGCAGGGCCGAAGTCGGAGGAACGCGAACCCTGCAACGACTGCGCCGACGTCCTCCACCACCAGACGCAATCCGCCTGATGTTATCCGCCTGATGTTATCCGCCTGACAGGGCCGCGCTGACGCCGTAGGGCGGGCCGATGCACATCCGCGCGCCCGCGATCCTTTGCGCCTCTCGCGCGCATGGCGAGACCGGCGCGGT
>JBGTKN010000360.1:0-11046 GCA_041744615.1 Hyphomonas sp.
GCGCGCCGTGAAACGGCCCGCACCGAACTCCTCACCAACGAGACGACCCTCGAAGACCTGCTCGGCGCGCTTGCCGCCGCCAACCGGCGCCGCCCGCCAGCGCTGGTCGTCAGTCCGGGCAATTCAAGTGTCGCCATTCGACGGGCGATCCTGATGCAGGCGACCTATCCGAAACTGTCCGACCGTGCAGCGGCCATCCAGAAGGAAATCGCCGAACTCAACACGCTGGAAGCAAACATCGCAGCCGAACAGGCGCGGCTTGGTGCGGCGGAGGCGACGATCGCGCTGAAGAAGGAAGAGATAGAACGCCTGGCCGCCAGCAAGCGAGCCGCGTTCGAAGGCATTGCCGGCAATCTCGACGGGCTGCGCAATCGGGCCGACCGCCTCGGCAAGGAAGCCGGCACGCTGCGCGAATTGCTCGCCGCTCTGGAATCCAACGCGCCGGAAGCCCCCCGCGTGAAGCCGGAGACACGTCCGCAGCTTGCCGCGCTGCGCACCGCAAAACCGGGCACGTCCCGGCCAGCCGCCATAGCACCGCCTGCCAGGAACACCGCTGCGCCGCTGGGCAAGTCCGCGTTGGGAGGGCTGAAGCAACCGGTGTCAGGCACATTGCTGCACGGGTTCGGCGCCACATTGCCCAGCGGCTCGAAGGCGGAGTTCGTGGTGTTCACGACCCGCGCCGAGGCCCAGGTGATCGCGCCAACGGGCGGGGTGGTCGAGTTTGCCCGGCCGTTCCGGACCTACGGGCAGATGCTGATTCTCCGCACAAGCGACGGATATAATGTTATTCTTTCCGGGATGAGCCGGATTTATGTGTCCGAAGGCCAGTCCGTCAGCGCCGGAGAACCCGTCGGCCGCATGCCCGACCGCGATGACCCAGCGCCCGAACTGACTGTGGAATTAAGGCTTGGCGACCGGGTGTTGAATCCGGCAGAGTGGATGTCTCGCGACAACTAGAGGGTCGCCAAAATGATGATGGAGTGGAACATGCGTTCATTGCTGACCGGAACGGCCCTTGGCGGGGTTCTGGGCGCTGCGGCTGTCGGCTTCGCCGCCCTGGCATGGCCGCAACAGGACGGCGCAAAGCCGGAAGATCCGCGCACAGCCACCTATCAACAGATTGAATTGTTTGCTGAAATCTTCGCACGCGCCCAGCGCGACTATGTCGTGCCTATCGACGAGAAAGAGGCCATGTCGGCAGCTATCAACGGTATGCTGACCTCGCTGGATCCGCATTCGGGTTATCTCGACCCGGAGGACTTCCAATCGCTTCAGGTGCAGACGTCCGGAGAGTATGGCGGCCTCGGCATCGAGGTCACGATGGAAGACGGTTTCGTCAAAGTCATATCGCCGATGGACGGCACACCGGCCGCCGAAGCGGGCATACAGCCTGGAGATTACATCACTGCCATCAATGGCAAGCCGATCATGGGCCAGACGCTCAATGACGCCGTCAAAGAAATGCGCGGCCCGCGCGGGACAGAACTCGAGATCACAATCCTGCGAGAAGGCGCCGATCCCTTCCAGGTCAAACTCGTCCGCGAGGTGATCAAGCAGAAATCCGTAACCTGGCGCATGGAACCCGGCGATATCGGTTACATCCGTGTCTCGACCTTCAATGAGCGTACAACACTCCTGCTCGAGGAAGCACTCGACGGGCTTGGCCGCGGGCCAAAGCCGAATGGCATCGTGCTGGATTTGCGCAATAATGGCGGCGGCTTGCTCGATGAAGCGGTCAAGGTATCCGATCATTTCCTGTCGGGCGGCGAAGTTGTCTCGACCCAGGGCCGCCGTCCGGTGGATGTCGAACGCCGCAACGCGTCCAAGGGCGAAGCGTTCAAGGGCGTGCCGATGGTCGTGCTGATCAATGGCGGATCCGCCTCGGCTTCCGAAATCGTGGCCGGCGCGCTGCAGGACCGAGAGCGCGCGCTCGTCATCGGCACCACCAGTTTCGGCAAGGGTTCGGTCCAGTCGGTCATCCCACTCGGCGCCGACCGCGGCGCCATCCGGCTGACGACAGCGCGCTATTACACGCCGGCGGGCCGGTCGATCCAGGCCCTCGGCATCGAGCCGGACCTGATGATCACGCAGGTGCGTCTGACCGAGGAAGAACTGGAGAAGATCCAGCGCTGGTCTGAAGCCGATCTGCCCCACGCCCTGGAGAACGAAACCGGCAGCAAGCGTGAAGCGCTGCGGACGCCTGATGAGCAACCGCCGGAAGGCTATGAGGGTGAAGACTTCCAGCTCGAGCGGGCCCTGCAGATGCTGCGTGAGGGCCGGACCGTGGCGTCCCGGCTCGCCGCCAAGGCGGGCTGACGCGGCTCGAACGGGCCGGAAGTATGAGCGGTCCGTTACACTGCTTGCGGAATTTGTTTGCGACCTGTTAACCCTGTGGGGCGATGGTCGGGTTCTGTTTTCAAGCCCCGTTCCAAGAGGTCGAGCCCATGGGTTACCGGCGCGAGTCCGAGCCGTCACCAATTCGTACGGGGGTTGTCCATGCGGGCATGAGCCTGGCTGTGTTCGGCGGACTTGCTGCTTCGCTGGGTCTTGGCATTCATGTCGTGTCCGATCCCGGAGCGGCTAGCCCCGTCCAGACAATCGCCCTGTTCGACACGCTCGACGCGCCGCTGTCGGAGAGTGTGCGCGTCGCGAGCCTTGAAGACCCCGGCACGCCGCCGGGCAGCGGATCCTTCCCCGAACTGGACGCAGATGACAAGATCGAACTCGCCGCTGCGGCGCTGATCGGAGAACCTGCCCGCAACGAAGTGACCGGCGGGCAGGGCGGGCCGGCCGTCGGAGCCGCCGACACGATCCGCATCAATGGACGCATTGTAAGGTCCGGCGAATCGCTGAGCCAGGTGCGCCGGGTTCCGCAAGCCGAGAACGGCGCCATCCGGATCGCCTCAGCAACGACCAGCCCCGACGCAGCGACCAAGGCCATCAAGAGCAAAGCGCCTGCCGACGTCTACGCGCGGAAATTCTCGAATCCTGAAGGCCTGCCGATGGTGGGCCTCGTGATCGGCGGGCTCGGCATGAATGCCACCCAGACCCAGCTGGCGATCGATGACCTGCCCGCAAACGTGACCCTTTCCTTTGCGCTGGATTCCAAAAGGCTCGATCACTGGATCAAGACGGCCCGCGCCGACGGCCATGAAGTGCTGATCGAAGTGCCGATGGAAGCCTATGATTACGGCCGCATGAGAATGCATCCGGACACGCTGCTTGCCGGCGCCGACGCTAAAGCGAACCTGACCCGCCTGGACGCGGTCCTTTCGCGCACGACGGGCTATTTCGGCATCGTCAATTATCAGGGTGCCAAGTTTGCCGCTGACAAGGCCTCCGCTAGCCCGGTGCTCAAACGCCTCAGCGAGAAGGGCCTCGCCTTTGTCGATGATGGCAGCTTCGAACGCACCAGCCTCGAAAGCCTGGCGCGGTCGAATGGCCTGCGATACGCGCGCGCTGCCGGACCCATCGATTCCCGTCAAACGCCAGCGGATATCAGCGCCGAACTGATGGACCTGGAATCTCTGGCGCTTGAAAAGGGCGCGGCCTTCGGGTCGGGCTATGCCTTCCCGGTGACGGTCGAGGCGGCCAAGGTCTGGATATCGCAACTGGACGAAAAGGGCCTTGTGCTTGCGCCGGTTTCGGCCATCGTCAACGACCGGTCCGACGAAGTGCGCACTGGCAGCCTTGATAAGTCTGGTCTATTCAACGGCGGGTGACCCAGCCGAAGTTTGACACCACGCTTTATCGCCCGAATGTCGGCCTCGCCCTGTTTTCCAAGGCGGGCCACGTGTTCGTCGGCCGGCGGGTGAATGGCCGGGGGCCGTTCCAGTGGCAGATGCCGCAAGGCGGCATTGATGACGGCGAAAGCGCTGAAACGGGCGCGCTACGGGAACTCGAAGAGGAAATCGGCGTTCCCGCCAAGCTCGTCGAAGTACTCGAAGAGACGCCGGACTGGCTGCACTACGAGTTCCCGCCAGACCTCAAGAAGCGCCTGCCGGGGCCGTATCATGGCCAACGGCAGAAATGGTTCGCCCTGCGCTTCAAGGGCTCTGACAGTGATGTACGCCTCGACCGGCACACGCCCGAATTTGACGCCTGGCGCTGGGCCAATCTCGACGAGACGCCGGACCTGATCGTGCCCTTCAAGCGACCGGTTTATCTGGAAGTGGCGACGCGTTTCCGCCGCTGGACGGAGCCCGTCCTGCCGGGCAAGGTGCCGCAAGGCTGACCGGGCGGGACAGGAGATTCACCTTTGCCGACTTTGCTGATGATCCACGGCGTGGGCTGCGATGCGAGCGTCTGGAACGTGATGAAGCCCGGATTCGAAGCCGCAGGATGGACCTGCGAAGCGATCACTTTATTCCCGGACCGGCGCGTGCGCGATAACCCGCCCGCTACCCTGTCGGATCTGGGTATTGCCGACTATATCGAAGCCTCGGCAGCTGAAGCGCGCAGGCTTTCCGTGCGCGATGGCGCGAAACCTGCTGTGATCGGACATTCTATGGGCGGGCTGATCGCGCAGGTTCTGGCTGAGCGGAGCGAGGTGTCGAAAGCTGTGTTCCTGACGCCGGCCCAACCGAAGGACTGCGCCGCGATCGGCCTTCCGGTGGTGTGGACGTTCCTTAACATCATTGCAAAGCAGGACCGATCCAGATCGTACAAGGTCTGGAAGACCGGCTTCAAATGGGGCGTTTTGAACCTTGTGCCGCCGGAGCGCCATGATGAGATCTATGCCACCGCGCTCTATGACTCCGGGAAAGTTTACGGTGACATCACCGACGGGATCACGGTTGATGAGACCCGGATAATGATCCCGACACTGACGATTGCAGGCGCCAAGGACCGGGCAACCCTGCCGAAAGGTGTTCGCAGGGTAGCGGCAAAGTATGCGAGAAGTCCGGCGCCGGGCGACTTCATCGAGTATCCGGATCATGCCCACTGGATCGTCGATGAGCCAGGTACGGACAAGGTCGTTGCGGCCATCGCGGGCTGGCTCGGACGCGCCGCATGACGGAAGAGGAAGTCCGCGGGGTTCACGACTATGTGGCCGACCCCCGCAACGCAGACGTGCTGATTTCGGTAAACGGCGCGCTGAAGCGGCGGGAAGAGGCGGTCGTCTCCGTATTCGATTCCGGATACCTGCTGGGAGACGGCGTGTGGGAGGGCTTGCGCGTCATGGAGGGCGGGATCGCCTTCTGGCCGGAGCACCTGAAAAGGCTGTTTGCGGGCGCCAAGGCGATCGACATGGATATCGGCCTGACCCGCGAGGAACTGACCGCGCGGCTGATCGATTGCCTCAATGCCAACGGCATGCGGGACGGGGTGCACATCCGACTGATGGTAACGCGCGGGATCAAGAAGACGCCCTATCAGGGACCGCGGTTCACGATCGGCAAGGCGACCATCGTGATCATCCCAGAATACAAGACGCCGGTTCCGGACGTTCAGGCGCGCGGCGTGAACCTCTTCACGGTGCACGTGCGGCGCACGGGGCCCGCCGAGCAGGACCAGAAGCTCAATTCGCACTCGAAGCTCAACTGTATCCTGGCCTGTATCCAGGCGGACAAGGCGGGCGCCGACGAAGCGCTGATGCTGGACCCGGCGGGTTTCGTCGCGACCTGCAACTCGACGCATTTCTTCATCGTGCGGGATGGGGAAGTATGGACCTCCCCGCCGGAATATTGTCTGGGCGGCATCACGCGCGGCAATATCCTGCGCGTATGCCGGGAAGAGGGAATTCCTGCCTTGGAGAAACGGTTTTCGCTGTTCGATGTCTACTCGGCCGACGAGGCCTTCATAACCGGAACGTTTGCGGGCGTCACACCGGTGCGCGAAGTGGACGGCCGGGTCATCGAGCATCTCGATGGTCCGGTCTCGCAGCGAATTCGCGCACTCTATAAGGCAATGCAGGCGAACAACCTGACACCCATTGCATGAGCGAACCCATCCGAATCGCCATGTGGTCGGGGCCGCGCAACCTGTCGACCACCATGATGCGTAGCTTTGGCGCGCGCGCCGATGCGGCGGTCGTGGACGAGCCTTTCTATGCCGCGTTCCTGAAGATCACCGGGCTGGACCATCCGATGACGGAGGAAATCCTCGAGGCACACGAGTCTGATCCCGGCAAGGTCATTGCGGCAATGGCCGGCCCAGTGCCCGGCGGCAAGCGCTTCTTTTACCAGAAACACATGATCCACCACATGGTTGACGGGATTCCCATGGACTGGCTGGACCGGATCGAGCGGCACGTGCTGCTGGTGCGCCATCCGGCGCGTGTCATCGCTTCCTATCAGCGAAAGATGGAGACGCTCAGCCTCGAGGCGCTGGGCATCCCGCAGCAGATGGACCTTTCGCGTCGTCTCGGTCCTGTGCCGGTGATCGACGCCGACCGCGTGCTGGAAAACCCGGAAGGAGTGCTCTCCCGCCTTTGCGCAGCGCTCGATATCGGGTTCGATCCGGCCATGTTGAACTGGCCAGCGGGTCCGCGCGAGGAAGACGGCGTCTGGGCGCCGCATTGGTATGACGCTGTGTGGGCGTCGACCGGCTTCGGAACGTCGGCCGGGCCGTTGCCGGTGCTTTCGGGGCGCGCCGCCGAACATGAAAAGGAGGCGCTCGAAATCTACGAGCGCCTCCTGGAATCGCATGTCTGATGCGTAGCTTATTCGGTAGCAGCGGTGACCGTCGCGACGCCCGAGGAACCTTGCGAGGTGGTATAGGGCGTGACGTGGCCGACCGTGGTGCCCCAGGTTTCGAACGTGGCGCAATTTTCGGTACCGTTGACGCTGGAACAGATCGTCTTGCCGGCTTCGTCGGACGTGTAGGCGACCGGCTCGCCGCCGTTGAAGCTGACCATGCCGTCATCGCTGAAAACAGCGACCAGCTTGTCGCCTTCGGCCGGCGCGAATTCGACGGTCGTGGAGGCGGCCATGGCGGGCAGGGCGGTCAGGGCAAATGCAGCGAGGGTGAGGGTTTTCTTCATGGTGTCGTCTCCCGGGGGGCGGTTCTGGTATTACGGTGAACTCTACGCCGGGGAATTGATAACGCTGCCGCGCGCCTGTTCAACTGCCTTCCACAGAGAAACGCCCCCCACGTAAGCGTGAGGGGCGTTGTCGTCTCCAGACGGTATCAGGTATTCAGGTGTTGTCGCCGCACATTCGCAGGAAGCGGTTGCGCAGGTCGGCGTCGGATTTGAACACGCCGGTGAACTGCGTGGTGATCGTCGTCACGTGCTTGTGGTGCACGCCGCGCGTCGACATGCACTGGTGCTCGGCTTCGATGAACACCGCCGTGCCCATAGGGGCGAGGCTGTCGGTAATGGCATCGCAGATCTGTGCGGTCATCGTTTCCTGCGTTTGCAGGCGCTTGGCAAAAATCTCGACCACCCGGGCAAGCTTCGAAATGCCGACAACGGCGTGCGAAGGCTTGTAGGCCACGAAAGCCTTGCCGATGAACGGCGCCATATGGTGCTCGCAATGGCTTTCGACTTCGATATTGCGCAGCATGACGATGTCGTCATAGCCCTGCACGTCCTCGAAGGTGCGGCTGAGATACTTGACGGGGTCTTCGCCGTAGCCCTCAAACCATTCCTTGTAGGCATTAACCACGCGCTTCGGTGTGTCTAGCAGGCCTTCGCGGGCCGGATCGTCGCCCGCCCAGGCGATGAGCGTGCGCACGGCGTCTTCGGCCTCTTGCTGGGTCGGTCTGCTTACGGAATCCGCACGCAGCAGGTCATTCTTCGGGGTGACGGCGTCCATAGCCATTTATGGTAGTCCTTCACTGAGGGACGGGGGTCGAGCCGGGGCATTGCTGCACGGACTTAACGCCCGCCCGGAGTTGATACCCTCAGGGCGATTGAGGGAACATAATACCGCGACTGGTGTTATTCCACTCGATTTTACGCTGGGACGGTCAAATCGGATGTGGCGAAGGGCGATGACGTTGCGGCAGGCGCGCCTTGCAGGCCCCGCGCTTCGCGTGATACCGGGCGTGTTTACAGTTGCGGCACCCCGATGACCCTCAAACTCTATGACACAATGACGCGCGAGAAGCGTGGTTTCCAGCCTCAGGATGCGCGCCGGATCACCGTCTACGTCTGCGGACCGACCGTCTATAACTATGCTCATATCGGCAATGCCCGGCCGCCGATCGCGTTTGATGTGCTGCGCAGGTTGCTGATCAAGACGTTCGGTGAAAGCGCCGTGGTCTTTGCCCGCAACATCACCGATATCGAGGACAAGATCATCAAGGCTGCGCTGGACACCGGTGAGCCGATTTCGGCGATCACCCGGAAGTTTGCGGACATCTACAATGCCGACATGCTGGCGCTGAACGTGTTGCCGCCGACCGTCGAGCCCTGGGCGACCGGGCACGTCCCGGAGATGATCGAGATCATCCAGAAACTGGTGCGCAAGGATTACGCCTATGTCGGCAAGGACGGCGTCTGGTTTTCCGTTGCAGCAATGTCAGACTACGGAAAGCTTTCCGGCCGCAAGTCCGAAAACAATGAAGCCGGCGCGAGGGTTGAGCCAGGCGAAGACAAGCGCGCACCTGCCGACTTCGCGCTCTGGAAGTTTGCTAAACCGGGTGAGCCGGAAGACGCGATCTGGGACTCGCCCTGGGGAAGGGGCCGGCCGGGCTGGCATATCGAATGCTCGGCCATGGCCGCCAAGCATCTGGGCCGCACGCTGGACATCCATGCTGGAGGCGTCGACCTGACCTTCCCGCACCACGAGAACGAGATTGCGCAATCCGAATGCGCGCACGGCGAATTGATGGCGCGCTACTGGCTGCACAACGGCTTCCTCGACATGAGCGGCGAGAAGATGTCGAAGTCGCTCGGCAATGTCGTGCTGGTGCATGACCTGTTGAAGGAATGGCCGGGTGAAGTGATCCGTTTTGCGATGCTCAGCGGGCATTACCGCGCGCCGCTCGACTGGACGCCGGACTTGCTGAAGCAGGCCAAGACAACGCTTGACCGGATCTATGGTGCGCTGCGCCGGGTCTGGGCGGCGGAGGGCGGCAAGGCCGCCTACCGCGGCGTGCGCGAAGCGCTGGAAGATGACCTCAACACACCGGAAGCGCTCGCGGAACTTTCGGGTATCGCGTCGGCAGCCAACATGGCGGCAGACCAGACCGATCTGCCCATGATGGCGGCCGCGCGCGCCGACTTGTTGGCCGCTGGCGAACTCCTCGGCCTGCTGACGAAGACCCCGAAAGAGTGGGAACAGGGTGGCAGCGGCGATGATGCTGCGCGGATCGATGCGCTGGTTGACGCGCGCGTTGCCGCCCGCCTGTCGAAGGACTGGGCGGAAGCCGATCGTATCCGCAAGGCGCTGGCCGAAGAGGGCGTTGAAATCATGGACAGCGCCGGAGGTAGCACATGGCGGCGGATCTGATCCGGAGGGGCTTTCTCGGAATGCTGGTGGCAGCGTGGGTATCGGCCTGCGCCACGCTGCCAGCTGCAACGCCGGGCACACCAACAGCTCAGCCATCGGCTGTCACGACACTGTTCCTGGTGCGTCATGGCGAGAAAGAGGCTGGCGACGATCCGGCCCTAACGCCAAAGGGCGCTGCGCGCGCCCAGGCTCTGGTCAAGCGTCTCGAGGCCGAAGGCCTCACCGAAATATGGTCGACTCGCACAAACCGTACACAGCAGACCGCGTCCCCGGTGGGGGCGCGGACCGGACTTGCCGTTCAGAACTATGATGCGTCCACCTTGCCGGCCTTCGCCAGCTGGCTGCTGGATGTGCCTGGAGTGAAGCTGGTGGTCGGCCATTCGAACACGACGGATACACTGGCGGCCTTGCTGGGCGCAGATCCCGGACCTCCCATCGACGATGCACGCGAGTTCGACCGACTCTATGTGATCTCGGTAGACGCCGACGGAAACGTCCGGTCCCGCATCGAGCGGTATGGCGCACGCTCGCCGCTAGCCTCGAAATGAACCGCGAAGGGTCGACGGTACCGGTGACAAACCTCAGAACGCTGATGCGGTCTCTGGTGCTGAATACCGAAGGTGACGAGGTTTCTGTCCGAGAAATCCTCAAGGCGATCGGGCGCCGGTCGTATGGGCCGGTGCTTTTGCTGCTCGGCTTCGTTGCCATCAGTCCCCTGACGATTGTGCCGGGCGCTAACTGGTTCGTGGCGACACTCACACTGATCTTTGCCTTGCAGATCGTCATCGGCCGGCACACGCCCTGGCTGCCCGGCAAGCTCCTCGATGTGCGCTTCAAACGCGACCTGCTAATCAAGAGCGCGGCGGCCGGCGAGAAGTACGCTCACATGCTGGACGCGCTCGTATCGCCGAGGCTTGTCTTCCTGACTGCGGCGCCGTTCGTTCACCTCGTTGGGCTGGTCTGCGTCCTGGCAGCGCTGATCACTTATCCGCTCGGACTGTTCCCGTTCGGGCCGCTGCTGCCAAGCCTTGCGGTTTTGCTGCTGGGGCTGGCATTGACAGCGCGGGACGGCGTGGTTGTCCTGCTCGCCGTGGCAACTTTTTCGGGCTCGGTCGTACTGATGATCCGGATGCTTCCGAAACTGGCATCGCTCTGGCCGTTCTGACGCGCTGCAAGTTGTCGGAATAGTAAATTGACGCAAGGGCAACCAGCGTGCGAGCGAAGGGCATGGCTTTCGGGTCATTTCTACACTCCACTCTAGCTGAGCCGCCTTTTGTCACCGGCAACTGGCGGCTCCTTTTTAGCGCCCTTGCCGCGCGGCGCCTGCCGGGCCATCTAGGCGGCTATGAGCGAGCTGTACCACAATCGCATCCTCGAGCTGGCTGCCGGGATTCCCCATCTCGGCCGCCTTGAGGATGCCGAAGGTTCAGCGCTGAAAGTCTCCCGCGTCTGCGGATCGACGGTCCAAGTCGACGTCAAGCTGGACGAGGCGGGCGAACGGATCATCGCGATTGCGGTCGAGCCCAAGGCGTGTGCGCTGGGGCAGGCGACGACGTCGATACTGGCCGAGCAGGCCGTCGGCGCCACAATCGCCGATATCAGGTCGGCACGCGACGCGCTGCGCGCCATGCTGAAAGAGGGCGCA
>JBGTKN010000361.1:0-2925 GCA_041744615.1 Hyphomonas sp.
AAGCGTGCGGTCGGCACCAGAGCACCGGCTCCGGTGCTTGCCCTGCCGAACCAGCGCTGGAGCCTGGACTTCGTTCACGATCAGATGGCGTCAGGGAGACGGTTCCGCGTGCTCAACATCGTCGACGATGTGACCAGGGAATGCCTGCGAGGTAACCATCCGGTGTGAGCCGCCTTGTTTGGCGGGGCATTGAGCGGTCTTAAGTGTGCTCTTGTGAGTGCGCTTAGGAGCGGTCGATGGGTCAGGTGACGGTATTTTCGGGTCCGGAGCGGCGGCGGCGGTGGAGCGACGAAGAGCGGCTGCAGATCCTGACCGAGGCGTTTTCGCCGGGTGCCTGCGTTGCCCAGGTTTGCCGGCGCTACGATATCTCCTCGGCGTTGATCTATACCTGGCGGCGTAAGCTTCGCGACACTCGAGCGCAGACGCTGCCCGAAGCCGTGCCCGGACCGGTGTTCGCCCAAGCGGTGATGGACGAAGACGCAGCCGGGCGTGACCGCACTCAGCATCCTGCGATCATAGTCGAGCTTGCACGCGGCAAGCGGATAAGCATTTTCGGGTCAGCATCACCGGCCCAGGTCGCCGCTGCGCTGAAGTCGCTGCGATGATCCCTCCTGGCGCACGGGTGTGGATCGCGCTTGGCCATACCGATATGCGCAAAGGCATGCCGGGTCTTGCGTTGCTGGTTCAGCAGGGTCTGAAGCGTAATCCCCACGGCGGCGATCTATTCGTGTTCCGCGGCCGCGCAGGCTCGCTGGTCAAGATCATTTGGCACGATGGCATCGGCATGTCGCTCTATGCCAAGCGGCTCGAGAAGGGCCGGTTCGTATGGCCTATGGTCAAGGAGGGAACGGTGTCGCTGACCCCGTCGCAACTGGCCTGCCTGCTTGAGGGGATCGACTGGCGCAACCCGCAGTATTCCTGGCGACCGGCAAGCGCTGGATAATCGTAACGAGCCATCATTTTACGCTTGCGGCAGGGGGGCGATGATGATTCACTCGCTCCCATGGAAGCCGCCGTTTCGCCCCTTCCGGACGACGTCGAAGCGCTAAAGGCGCTGCTGGTTTGCGCGCTCCAGAAGGCTGATGAGGCTGAGGCGAAGCTTGCCAACGCCCATGCCCGCGAGAGCGCCATCGAGGCGGTGATCGCACACCTCAAGCTGCAGATCGCCAAGCTGCGGCGCGAGCAGTATGGCGCCAGCGCCGAACGCACCCGCCGTCTCCTCGATCAGATGGAACTGCAGCTCGAAGATCTCGAGGCCGACAGCGCCGAGGATGATCTGGTCGCCGAGGAAGCGGCAGCGAAGACGAGCACGGTCACCGCGTTCGAGCGCAAGCGGCCGGCAAGGAAGCCGTTCCCCGAGCACCTGCCGCGCGAGCGTGTGGTCGTTCCCGCTCCCTGTTCCTGTCCGGCCTGCGGCAGCGGGCGGCTGTCGAAGCTGGGCGAGGATGTCACCGAGACGCTCGAGGTGATCCCGCGTTCGTGGAAGGTCATTCAGACGGTCCGTGAGAAGTTCTCCTGCCGGGACTGCGAGAAGATCACGCAGCCGCCAGCACCCTTCCACGTGGTGCCGCGCGGTTGGGCCGGACCAAGCTTCCTCGCCATGCTGCTCTTTGAGAAGTACGGCCAGCACCAGCCACTCAACCGTCAGGCCGAGCGGTTCGCCCGTGAGGGCGTGCCGCTCAGTGTCTCGACCCTTGCCGATCAGGTCGGGGCTGCCGCGTTCGCGCTGATGCCGCTCTACCGCCTGATCGAGGCCCATGCTCTGGCCGCCGAGCGATTGCACGGCGATGACACCACCGTGCCGGTCATGGCGAAGGGCAAGACCGATACCGCCCGATTGTGGGTCTATGTACGCGATGATCGCCCGTTCGCAGGCGCCGATCCGCCTGCCGCCCTGTTCCACTACTCGCGCGACCGGCGCGGCGAACACCCAAGATCCCATCTCGCCTCATGGGTGGGGATCCTGCAAGCCGATGCCTATGGCGGCTATAACGAGCTCTACCGCGAGGGGCGCGATCCCGCTCCCGTGCTCGAGGCGGCCTGCTTTGCCCATGCCAGGCGCAAGTTCTTCGAGCTGGCGGATGTCGAGGGCGCAGCCCGCAAGAGAAGCCGCGGTCAGCGCACCAGCATGATCTATCCGATCGCGCTCGAGGCCGTGCAGCGGCTCGATGCCTTGTTCGACATCGAGCGTGCCATCAACGGCAAGACCTCTGCCGAGCGTCGCGCCGTCCGCCAGGAGCTCAGCGTACCGCTGATGGCCGAGCTCCACGCCTGGCTCACCGACCAGGTCGGCAAGCTGTCGCGAGGCCACGATCTTGCCAAGGCGTGTCTCTACATGCTGCGGCGCTGGGACGCGTTCACCCGTTTCCTTGATGATGGACGCGTTTGCCTGACGAACAATGCCGCCGAGCGTGCGCTG
Source organism: Hyphomonas sp. (assembly GCA_041744615.1). GTDB lineage: Bacteria > Pseudomonadota > Alphaproteobacteria > Caulobacterales > Hyphomonadaceae > Hyphomonas. The sequence continues at coordinate 2,420 of JBGTKN010000361.1, forward strand.
CGCTGCATCCCGCTCGGCCGCAAAGCCTGGCTCTTCTGCGGCTCGGATCGCGGCGGACAGCGCGCTGCCATCCTTTACACGCTTATCCAGACCGCCAAGCTCAACGATATCGACCCGCAAGCATGGCTCGCCGATATCCTCGCCCGTATCGCCGAGCATCCCGCCACCAGGCTCGATGAGCTTCTGCCCTGGAACTGGGCGCGTCGATCCTCCGCCATCGCTGCGTAGGATCCCACTACGCCGCGGCATTCACCGGATGGCTACGGTGAAGCTGGCGCGGCTGACCTGCTTGAGCTGGTCGGCTGCGAAATCGGCGGGGTCCTGGCGGTCTGCCGCTCCGCTGCTCGAAGCCGCCTGCTGCGCGCGCTCCGCCGCTTCGATGGTCTTGAGGTTGGGGCCCTTCTTGCCGAAATTCGTGCTGTTGCGCCCGCGCCAATAGGCCTTGCGCCGTTCGCGCTCGGCGCTTTGCGTCATGCGCTCGAAAGCGATGCCGATCGCCGCGCCGA
>JBGTKN010000362.1:0-2433 GCA_041744615.1 Hyphomonas sp.
GGCGGCGCTGGACGCGCAGAGGACCGCGGCGATCAGGCCGCCAAGTATTTTTCCGCCCATGCTGGCGCCCTCCCCGGTTTTGGCTATGCTTTGCTGAAGCTGTTGTGGACCGGGACATGAAAATCGTCAAAGCCCTCGGCATTGTGTTGGTGGTCCTGGGCGTGGCAGGCTTGGTGGGTTGGCAATTTGTCCTGAAGGATCAGGTCGCCTATGCCAGAGTTGCGACGGCTTACGGCGCGAAAATGGTGTGTTCGTGCCGATTTGTGGCCGAACGGCCAATGGAGAGCTGCCTGACAGACTTCACGGCGGACATCTCCATGGTATCCTTCACCGAATCCGAAACCGCCATCCGCGCAAGTGTGCTGGGCGGTCTGGTCTCGTCGGAAGCCCGAAACACCGGTCCCGGGACCGGCTGCACATTGGTGGAAAAATGAAACACGCTGTTCTCGCCTTCTCCTTCGCTGCCACGTTCGTGGGGGGCTGCGCGCTGGCGCCGGCGGCGTATGCCGATGAAGGGCTGAAATGGATGTCCGGTTGCTGGCGGACGCAGGACAAAACCTACAAGGAGGTCTGGTCGAAGCCGGAAGCCGGTTTCCTTTTCGGCTACGCGCTGACCTATGACGAGACAGGCGCGCTGAGCTTCTTCGAGCAGGCCCGGATCGATGGCGGCGCGCCGGCGGTCTACAACGCCTATCCGGGCGGCTTCGGGCCGTCGGAGTTTACCGAGGAAAGCCGCGCCAAGAACACGGTGACGTTTGCGAACTCGGCGCATGATTATCCGCAGCGCATTGTCTACACGCGCAAGGGCAGCCGGATGAACGCGACGATCTCGCTGGCAAACGGCGCGCGGGCGCAGACTTGGGAATTCCGGAAATGCTAGGCTGAGGGACCGAGCCTATTCCTTGCGCGCGGGCTCGGACTCTTCGACGATGGACTCGCCGCCGAAGCGGGGAGCCCAGGCCTCGGTTAGGATCGGTGTCAATTCGGAGGCGGGAAGGGTCACCTCATAGGAGCCCTCGGCATAGGAGCCGATGTCGTAGGGTGAGAACATGACGGTGATGCCGCCGACCTTGCCGGGCTCGGTCGAAGGCTCGAAGACGAAGCTGCCCTGGTAAGCCTCCGGAACGTCCGTGGGCGGAACGAGCAGTTCGCGCAGGCTGGCCTCGATCACGGCGCGGTCGTCGGTATAGCCGCGCGCCAGCTTTTCTTCGACGAGGGACTTGATGACGAGGTCGTTGAAGGCGACTTCATCAGTGATGAAGGTACTGAGCGGCAGCGGCTCGGTCTCGCCCTTGCGGTGGATGGCGCCGGCGAGGAAATAGTTCGGGTGGGCGCCGCCGGTATCGGTGCCGACGAAGTCGCTGACGGAAATCACGTCATCGAAGATGCCGGTGACCTTGTGCGTGATTTCGAGCGAGTAGCCCCTGAACCAGGAGTCTTCGCCAGTGGCGGCGGCGTCTTCGTCGGCCATGCTGCGGCCCTCGTCGGCAGATTGGCCGAGGTCATCAAGCTGCGCCTTGGCCTCGGTCCAGAGACGCCAGGCGAGCGGGGGGTCGAAGGCGAGGATGGCGGGGTCGATCTCGGACTGGACGGTGTAGTTCTCGCTTTCGAGGATATAGGAGAGCTGGAAGTCTTCCGGCTCCACCGGCTCGGCGCTGGCGGCAGCGACGGCGGCGTCTTCAGCAGCCGTGGTCTGCGCCGGGGCGGGCGTGCAGGCAGCGAGCAGCAGCGTGGCGAAGGAGACCGTGGAGAGAAGGCGGATCATGGAGCGGGGGCTTTCTAGAGGCTGAGGAGTTCGGCGTCGCCGCCCTGCGCGGTGATGTTGACACTTACCACCCGTTCGGTGGCGAAACGATGGAGATAGTGTGGCCCGCCGGCCTTCGGGCCGGTGCCGGAGAGGCCTTCGCCGCCGAAGGGCTGGACACCGACAACGGCGCCGATCATCGAGCGGTTTACATAGGTGTTGCCGGCGGGCATGGCGGCTTTCACGGCTGAGTGAAAGCTTTCCAGGCGCGAGTGGATGCCGAGCGTGAGGCCGTAGCCCTTGGCGTGGAGCGCGGCGCCGGTGGCGGCGATATTGTCCGGATCATATCGCAGGATGTGGAGGACTGGACCGAAGGTTTCCTCCGTGATTTGATCAAGTGAGGAGAGCTCAACGAGGGCCGGGCCAAAGCCGGTGCCCTTTTCGGCGAGCGCGCCAATATCGATCTGGTGGAGGAGCTTCGCCTCCCCTTTCATGCGGGCGAGGTGTTTTTCCAGTACGCCGCGCGCGTCGGCATCGATGACCGGGCCGGTATCAGTGTCCGGCAGCGCGGGATCGCCCATCTTCAGTTCGTTCATCGCGCCGATCAGGCCTTCGATCAGGCTGTCCGCTGTGGCGTTCGGCAGGAAGGCGAGGCGCAGCGCCGAGCAGCGCTGACCCGCGGAGCCAAA
>JBGTKN010000363.1:0-1733 GCA_041744615.1 Hyphomonas sp.
GACGCGAGCGGCGGCCGCGCCCGTCTCGTCCGCCTGCCGGGCATTTACGGACCGGGCCGCTCACCCTTCGACCGGCTGCGCGACGGAACGGCGCAGCGCGTCGTCAAGCCGGGTCAGGTGTTCTCCCGCGTGCATGTCGACGATATCGCCAGCGGCCTTGGAGCGCTCGTCCGGCAGCCTTCCGTGTCCGGTGTTTTTCATCTCTGCGATGATCTTGCCGCGCCGCCGCAGGATGTCACCGCTTACGCCGCCGGCCTGCTGGGCCTGCCCGCCCCGCCCGAAACCGATATCGAAAACGCCGGGCTCAGCGAGATGGCGCTCAGCTTCTACGCCGAATGCAAGCGTGTCTCGAATGCGCGCGCGAAAGCTGCACTCGGCTGGCGTCCGCGGTACGAGACCTACCGCGAAGGCCTGGCCGCGATCCTGGACGCCGAGCGCGCCATTTCTCCTTGATTATTCTTGCTTCTGACAGATTCGTGCCCCTATGGCGCCCCCCGGTTCGTGTGTAAGAGTCGAACACATATTCGGGAGGAGTATAGTCGATGTCAAACATGGTCCGGGGCCGGTGGGGGGTCCTTGGTGCGCTCGCCTCTGCGGCAATTCTGGTTCTGGCTGCCTGCGGCGGATCCCAGACAGCGCGTGACCCGGGCGAAGACAGCGACGCTCAGGTGCTGGTGGCTCGCTCTCCGGCTGACACGGTCGCAGCCCGCAAACGCGAAGAAGCGCGCCAGCGCGCTCGCGAAGCGGCCGAAACCGAGTTTGCCTATTTCCGCTACCGCATCGACACCGCCACCGAACAACCACTCGCCTGTTTCATCTTCTCCGCGCCGCTTGATCCGAAAACGGACTATTCCCCCTATGTCGAATTCCGCCCCGCGCTGCGCGCCGCGCTGACCGTCGAGGGCCGCGAGCTTTGCGTCGGCGGTCTCACCTTCGGCACCACGCGAACCGCGACGATCCTTGCCGGCCTCCCTGCCGCCGACGGCCGCACCCTGAAACGCGCCGAAACCGTTCCGGTCGACTTTGCCGACCGTCCGCCTTTCGTGGGATTTAAGGGCACCGGCGTCATCCTGCCGCGCGAGAATGCCGACGGCCTCCCGATCGAAACCGTGAATATCGAGAAGGTCCGCGTCACCGTCAGCCGGATCAATGACCGCGCCCTCGTCTTCAAGAACATCAATGCCGGCACGACCACCGCGCAGGGAGAATGGTCATGGATGTGGGGACCGGATTCGCCGGAAGATGTCGGCGAGGAACTGTTCAGCGGCACCATGGACATTGCCCGCGCGCCAAATGCGCCCGTGATCACTGTGTTTCCGCTTCAGGACGTCGTCGGCCCGATGAAGCCGGGCGCGTATTTCGTCAGCATTACCGATGCGGCGGACATCGATGCGAATGCCGGGCCTGCCGCTTCCTCCGGACGCTGGATACTCCTGACCGATCTCGCCCTCACCGCCTATCGCGGCGAAAACGGTCTGGACGTGACGCTCCGCTCGCTGAAGGATGGCAAGATCGTCCGCAATGCCACTGTGCAGTTGCTGGCGTCGAACAACGCGGTCCTCGCTGAGGCCAAGCCGAACGAACAGGGCCGCGTCACATTCGACGCGCCGCTGATGAACGGGCAAGGCAACATGGCGCCGCGCCTCGTGCTTGCCACCGCTGCCAATGGCGAACTGGCGGCGCTGGATCTCGTCCGCGCGCCGGTTGACCTGTCGGCAGAGGCGGTCGGCGGA
>JBGTKN010000364.1:0-2295 GCA_041744615.1 Hyphomonas sp.
CAACTCACCGTCCGAGAACCCGACCAGCGACAGGTCGAAGTCCTCCGCCAGCAAGTCGGTCAGTTCGGCGGACAGCAGCGCCTCGTCCCAAGAACTCTCCGCCAGTTTATTGTCCGCGATCCGATACGCCCGCCGCTGCGCCTCGGTCAGATGACCGAGCACGATCACCGGCGCCTCGGTCAGCCCCAGCTGCGTCGCGGCCAGCACGCGCCCGTGTCCCGCGATCAACTCCCCGTCTTCGGCCACGAGGCATGGCACGGTCCAGCCGAACTCGGCCATGCTGGCGGCGATCTTCGCGACCTGGCCCGCACCATGCGTCTTCGCGTTCTTCGCGTAGGGCTGGAGCTTGGCCAGCGGCCACGTCTCGATCGCGTCCGGGGCGAAGCTCAGCGTCATGAGGCGGGTCCTTGTTGGGCGGCGGAGTCGGGAGGTCAGGTACGTCAGCCAAGCTTTCATTTACCGGCCCGGTCGGCCATTCTGAGCCAGCCACCACGGGATGACGGAGGACAGAGCATGTGGCCTGATCGACGGATCCAGGACCTGCTCGGCATCGAGCTGCCGATCATTCAGGCGCCTATGGCCGGTGCCGGGCTCGCAGACCTCGCAGTCGAAGTCGCCGAGGCGGGCGGGCTCGGCTCGCTTCCGTCCGCGCTGCTCCGCCCGGACCAGCTGCGGTCGCAGTTCGGCGTCATCCGCCAACGAACCTCGCGACCGATCAACGTGAACTTCTTCTGTCACCTTCCGGCCAAGCCCGATGCCGCGCGCGATGCCGCGTGGCAGCGTCGGCTCGCATCTTACTATCGGGAGTTCGGTCTCGACCCCGACGCACGAATTCCGGCCACGAACCGCGCGCCGTTCGGCGACGAGTTCTGCACGCTGGTTGAGGAGCTATGCCCCGAGGTGGTCAGCTTCCATTTCGGCCTGCCGGAGCGTCGCCTTCTGGAGCGGGTTCTTGCGACGGGCGCAAAAATCCTGTCCTCCGCCACCACCGTGGATGAGGCACGTTGGCTCGAGGCGGAAGGTTGTCACGCGATCATCGCGCAAGGGGCCGAGGCCGGTGGCCACCGCGGCATGTTCCGCACCGAGAACGTTGCGACGCAGGTGGGGACGCTCTCGCTGATCCCGCAGGTCGTGGATGCCGTGCGCGTGCCAGTGATCGCGGCCGGCGGCATTGCCGACGGTCGCGGCATCGCCGCCGCGTTCATGCTCGGCGCCTCGGCGGTGCAGATCGGGACGGCCTACTTGTTCTGTCCAGAGTCGACGATTGCCGATCCGCATCGGCACGCACTCGCGTCAGCCGCCGCACACGACACCGTTCTCACCAATATTTTCACCGGACGTCCCGCCCGCAGCATTCTTAACCGCGTGGTGCGAGAGGTCGGGCCGCTCGCGCCAGCGGCACCAGCCTTCCCCCTGGCCGGCGGCGCCCTGGCGCCCCTGCGGGCGGCGACCGAGTCGAGCGGGTCGGGCGAGTTCATGTCACTCTGGTCCGGCCAATCGGCCGGGCTGTGCCAAGCGATGCCCGCTGCCGAACTCACGCGACAGCTCGCCGATCAGGCGCTCAGCCTGCTCCAGCGACGCCCTGCATCCTGAGCGCGGCATCCGTTCCAGCTGCCGCGTCCAGAACTTGATGGACTCCGCCTCTGGACTCTGCGGCCGATCCCAAAGATGGACACCCCGGACTCCTGGAGTCCATAGCATTCCGTGCCAGCATCCGCCTAAGCCTCTGTAATCTTGATCGGATTACCACCACAGGTGGACTCCGGCTTCCGGGTGGCTTCCCAAAAATCCGGCCCTGTCGCTGGCGATGTCCCGCGCTTCGCCCGCCAGCATAGTTTTTGGCCCGGAAAGGAACCGGAAAACAAAGGCTTGGCGGCCTGGACGCCGACTGGACCCCGGGAAGCCAGCGGCGGCGGGGCGTCCCGCGCGCGCCTCTCCCGAGTATATCCCGTTTGTAGGCCTCAGCCGGGGTGCAGTGAACCCTATCCGGTGTCTCTCCGAAAATCGTCTCACATGACGATTTGTCTTGACAGCCGGTCGGCATTCTCGACCACGAACCGCTTGGATCGTTTCGACGACGGGACGCGCCCGTTGAGCCGCCACGTGATCAGCGCGATGCCGTATTGCCAGTGGCGGTTGGCGGCGGGGCGGCTCAGCCCGACCTCCCAGCCGATCTTCTTCCACGGCTGCCGATTGGCGCGCAGCCACAGGATACGAGCGTCGTCACGCTCCAACCAGCGAAGCCAGAGCATGGTCTCCTCGGCCTCGGTGATCTGCCGCGGGCTCGGGCGTGGC
>JBGTKN010000365.1:0-3678 GCA_041744615.1 Hyphomonas sp.
CTCTACGTGCCGATGAAGCATGTGGACGCTGCCAAAGGCGAAGTGACGTTCAGGGACGAAGACGGCACCGACGTGACACTGCCGGTCACGGGCGGCGCTGTGAAGATGCAGTGGAAGCCGGATTTCGGCATGCGCTGGGCCGCGCTCGGCGTCGATTTCGAGATGTTTGGCAAGGACCATCAGGCCAACGCGCCGGTCTATTCCAAGATCGCCCGCATCCTCGGCCACCGGACGCCGGAACAGTACGTCTACGAACTGTTCCTGGACGAGAAGGGCGAGAAGATCTCCAAGACCAAGGGTAACGGTATCTCGGTCGAGCAATGGCTGGCCTACGCGCCCGACGAGAGCCTTGCGCTGTACCAGTTCCAAAAGCCGCGCGTGGCCAAGAAGCTGCACTTCGATGTGATTCCGAAGGCTGTCGACGAATACCTTACCTTCCTCGACAAGTACCCGCAGGAAGAGGCCGCGGCGCAGCTGGAAAATCCCGTCTGGCACATCCATTCCGGCCGTCCGCCGCAATGGTCAAGCCCGGTCTCCTTTGCGCTACTGATGAACCTCGTGGCGGTGGCCAACCCGACCGATAGGTCCCAGCTCTGGGGCTTCATCCAGCGCTATGCGCCGGGCACGACGGCGGCTACGCATCCGCTGCTCGACCGGCTGGCAGGATACGCCATGGCCTATTACCGTGACTTCGTGCTGCCGGAAAAGACCTATCGTGCGCCCACGGAGCATGAGCGCGGGGCGATGGCGGAACTCTCGGCCCGCCTCAAGGTATTCAACGAAGCTCCGACGCCCGACAACCTGCAGTCGCTGACCTTCAGCGTCGGCACCGATCACGGTTTCGAAAATCTCCGCGACTGGTTCAAGGCGCTCTACGAAGTCCTCCTCGGCCAGAGCCAGGGCCCGCGTTTCGGCAGCTTCGCGGCGCTCTATGGTCAGACCGAAACAGCGTCGCTCATCGACGCGGCGCTGTCCCGCTGATTTGTAATGTGCGCAGCGCCGCAACGCGGGCTAGCTTGCGGCGCTGAAGCCGGAGGCTTTCCCATGCGCTTTGCAATTGTTGCCTTTGCCGCCCTGCTGCTTCCGCTGACCGGATGCCTCGCCACCAAGATCGTCACCGTGCCGGTCAGCCTGGCGGGTGATATTCTGGAAGGCGCGGGCAAGAGCGCCCTGTCTGTCGGCGGCACCGCCGTGCGGGTGACGGGCGACGCGCTCGACGGGCCGGACGAGATGGTCCGCCTGACCGTCACCTACAAGGAAGGCAAGGGCACGCGCACCAAAGAGCGCGTGGTGAAAGCCAAAAATGTGGAGCGCGAGATCAAGGACATGTCGAAGGACGGCAAGGTGCTAGACGTGGTCGTCGCGCCAGCCGATTAGCGCGCAAAAAATGCCTCGGCTGCGGATCAGCGCGGCCGGGGCAGTGCATGCCGGGGAGGGGCGCCTACTCGGCCGCTGCGATCAGCGACGTTTTCGCCTTCGGCAATTTCCCCATGGGCCAGCCGGCCCAGAGTTCGGCTTCGCGCGCCTTGGCTTTCTCGGCCGCGGCTTCCTTGATGTGGCCGAAGCCTCGGATGTCATCCGGCAGGCGGGCTATTTCGATCGCGAGCGCATGGTTGCCTGACGTCAGTTCACCAGCGATCCGTGCCATGTTTTCGAGATAGGCATCGCGCAGGCCGCGCTCCATCTTGCGCTCTTCGGTATAGCCGAAGAGGTCGAGCTTGGTGCCGCGCAGGCCTTTCAGCTTTGCCAGCACCTTGAAGCCGGTCATCATCCAGGGACCGAAATGCTTTTTCTCGAGATGGCCGTGGCTGTCCTTTTTCGAGATCATTGGCGGGGCGAGCCAGAAGCGCAGCTTGCCGCCTTTGAACTGACTGGCCAGCTGCTGGGCAAACTTTCCGTCCGTATAGAGACGGGCAACCTCATACTCGTCCTTGTAGGCCATCAGCTTGAACGAATAAGTCGCAACCGCGCGGGTCAGGTTTTCGCCGAGGCCGGCTTTTTCTTCCGAAGCGCGGACAGTGGCGACGATGCCTCGGTAGCGCTCGGCATAGGCTTCGTTCTGATAGGCAGTCAGGCGCCCAGCACGGTCCTCGATCAGCGCGTCCAGCGCCTTCGGCTCGACATGACCGCGTGGATCGGACTGCGTTGCAAGGCGTTCCGGCGCGGCCGCAGCGATACGGCCGATATTGAACGCCGCCATATTGTCTTCGACCTTGGTGCCGTTGAGACGGATCGCGCGGTAAAGGCCGCGCAGCGAGACCGGCACCTTGCCTTTCTGCCAGGCAAAGCCCGCCATGATCATGTTTGTGTAGATCGCCTCGTGCAGGTACCCGACCGCGAGCGCTTCAGCGTCAAATGCGCCAAACTCCGCCGCCTGGCGCTTCACACGCGCCGAGAGCAGTTCGCTGTCGAACCGTTTCGACCGGTTGCGGATGAATTCCGATGTCGGCGTCACATCCGAGTTGGCAAAGGCGGCCGTACGTCCCGCATCCATCAGGTTCAAGGCGTCGCCGCCGGCCGCCACAACGAGATCGCACGCGATCACGCAGTCGGCGCTGGCGGGCGGCACGCGGCCGGTGGAGATCAATTCGGGCTCGCGCGCAAAGCGGATGTGCGAGAGCACCGGGCCGCCCTTCTGGGCAAGGCCGGTCATGTCGAGGGAGGAGGCGGCATTGCCGTCCACATGCGCTGCCATCGCCAGCACGGCGGCAACGGTGGTCACGCCGGTGCCGCCGACGCCGGTGAACAGGATGTTCCAGGGCTGGGCGAGGGTCGGCGTCTCGGGCAGGGGCAGGCCATCGGCGTCGAAGACCTGGCGCGGCTGGTCTTCCCAGGCCGCCTCGCCGTCTTGGATGGTTACGAAGCTCGGGCAGAAGCCCTTGAGGCAGGAGAGGTCCGTATTGCAGGTCGACTGGTTGATGCGCCGCTTGCGGCCGAGCTCGGTCTCGATCGGCTCGACCGAGAGACAGTTCGACTTCACCGAACAGTCGCCGCAGCCTTCGCAGACTTCCGTGTTGATGATCGTCCGCACACGGTCCGGCTTGATCATGCCGCGCTTGGAGCGGCGGCGCTTTTCGGTCGCGCACATCTGGTCATAGATGATCACCGAGACGCCGGGCGTCTCGCGCAGTTTCATCTGGACGTCTTCGAGATCGTCGCGGTGGTGGATCGTCACGCTGCGGGGCAGGTCGCGCACGCCGGCATAGCGGGTCGGGTCTTCCGTCACGATACGGATGGTCCGGACACCTTCGGCTTCGACCTGCTGGGCGATCATCGCCGGCGTCTGGCCGGACTCCACATGTTGGCCGCCGGTCATAGCGACCGCGTCGTTGTAGAGGATCTTGTAAGTCATGTTCGCGCCGGACGTGACCGCCGCGCGGATGGCGAGACTTCCCGAATGCGAATAAGTACCGTCGCCGAGATTGACGAACACATGGTTCTCGTCAGTCGCCCAGTGCTGCCCGACCCAGCCGATGCCTTCGCCGCCCATCTGGCTCGTCATGTCGGTTTTCCGGTCCGGCATGAAGTTCGCCATGTAGTGGCAGCCGATACCGGCAAGCGCGCGGCTGCCTTCCGGCACCACCGTGGACGTATTGTGCGGGCAGCCTGAGCAGAAGTGCGGCGAGCGCACGGTCGGCGAGGCATTTGTGCGGGCCGCCTCCGAGGCGCGGCCGACGC
>JBGTKN010000366.1:0-1665 GCA_041744615.1 Hyphomonas sp.
GCCCGCCCTCGCCGGCGCCATCCGGGCCATGCTGTCGGTCGGTCCGGCCGCGCGTGCCTCGATGGGCCGGCAGGGCCGCGCCCACATCATCCGCCACTTCTCGAAAAGAGGGCTTCAGGCGGCGACACTCAGCGTCTATAAGCGCTTGCTGGAGTAGGGGAATTCGAGGAATTGAGCAGCGCGCGGGCCAAAACCGCCAGTCCGGCCAATCCGGGCGCAAAGGCAAAGGACGTGCTGGTCATCAAGCTCAGCGCCCTCGGCGACTTCATGCTCGCCCTCGGCGCCATGCGTGCGGTGCGCGAGTTCCACCCCTCCGCCCGCATCACCTTGCTGACCACGCCGCCCTTCGAGGAATTCGCCAAGCTCTGTCCCTATGTTGACGCAGTCGAGACCGATGGCCGCCCGGAGGGCCTGAAGCCCACCGCCGCCCTGATCCAGCGCATCCGCAAGGCTAAGTATGACATCATCTATGACTTCCAGACCAGCGGGCGCACGCGCAACTATTTCACCGCGCTGAGCCGCGGGGGCCGGGCGCCGCTCTGGTCCGGCCACCACGAGAAGGCCGCCTTCTTCCACGACAATCCGGGGCGCGCCACGATGCACTCGATCGACCGGCTGGCCGAACAGCTCGAAGTCGCCGGCGTCGCCCCCTCCGGCCGATGGCCCGGGCGCAGCGCGCCCTTCCCGGATCTTGGCTGGGTCCGCCACAAGCTCGGCAACACGCCGCGCCTGAACCCCGCCTACTTCAATCTCACGCCCCCCTACATGCTACTGATACCCGGCGCCTCGGCGCATCGCGAGGCCAAGCGCTGGCCGGTGGAGAACTATGCCGCGCTCGCGAGACGCATCGCCGATGCCGGCATCCAGCCCGCTATTATCGGCGGCGTTGCGGAAGGCCAGATTGCGCAGGACATCGTCAAGCGCGAACCGCGCGTCAAAAGCCTTGTAACGCGTACGGACCTTTTCCAGATCATCACACTCGCCGAAACGGCCGTCTTCGTCGTCGGGAACGACACCGGCCCGATGCACATGGCCACGCTCGCCGGCGCGCCCGGAATTGCCCTCTTCGCCACCAACGAAAGCGATCCCGACCATTCCGCCCCGCGCGGGCCCAAACCGGTCATCGTCAACGCCGCGCCGACCTTGCAGGAACTCTCCGTCGACGACGTCTGGCAATCCGTCCGCGCCCTCGGCGTACTGAAAACCTAGTTCCCGCAGAACCAGCAGTCCTCGGTTTGCCCCATCGATCCGATTGGCGGACCCGGCGGCGCCGGCAAGGCGGGCAGGGGTTTCGCGAGTTGCGCTTCCTCGCCCGCGAGATGACGGGAAATCCGTGCGCTGAGCGCTGCCAGGTGCGCTCGGTCCGTCGCGCTCTGGCCCTTGCGCTTAGTGCCGAAACCCTCCCTGAGTGCGGCAAGCTTCGCGTCCGCCACCGCCGACACCTCCGCCGTGGCCCCCTCCGCCCGCGCCAGCGCCATCAGCTCAGACACGAACCGTGCCTGCACCACTCGCGCCAGCGGGGCGAGCCGTGCCTCCATCTCCGGCGCAAACACCGCCGCGTCGATCTCATCAAGGATCGCCCGCAGGCTCAACGCGCCGGGCACGCGCTGCTCATACGCCGCCACCCGGCCCGCCCGTGACGGCTCCAGGATCGCCGACAACGTC
>JBGTKN010000367.1:0-4256 GCA_041744615.1 Hyphomonas sp.
CCGCGCGATATAGGCCTGCCGCTCGGTCGGCGAGATCGCCCCGCGCGCATCGATCAAGTTGAACGTGTGGCTGGCCTTGAGCGCATAATCATACGCCGGCAGCGGCTTGCCCGCGGCGCGCAAGGCGTTCGACTGGTTCTCGCAATCGGCAAACCAGCGCTTCAGCATCTCGACATCCGAATGCTCGAAATTGAAGGCGCTCTGCTGTCGCTCATTCTCCAGGAACACATCGCCATAGGTCAGAGGAACGTCCGATGACGGATCATTGAACGGCAGTTCATACACATTGTCGACCTCGAACACATACATCGCAAGCCGCTCAAGCCCATAGGTCAGCTCGCCCGAAACCGGCGCCACATCAAGGCCGCCGACCTGCTGGAAGTACGTGTACTGAGAAACTTCCATCCCGTCGCACCAGACTTCCCAGCCGAGCCCCCAGGCGCCGACGGTCGGGTTCTCCCAATCGTCTTCCACGAAGCGGATATCGTGCACGGCGGGATCGATCCCGATACAGTAGAGGCTTTCCAGATACAGGTCCTGCAGGTCGGCCGGGTTCGGCTTCAGGATTACCTGGAACTGGTAATAATGCCCCAGCCGGTTGGGGTTTTCGCCATACCGGCCATCCTTCGGCCGGCGCGAGGGCTGCACATACGCGGCGCGCCAGTTCTTCGGCCCGAGCGCGCGGAGCACAGTGGCCGGATGCAACGTCCCTGCGCCGACTTCCATATCATACGGCTGCAGAATCGCGCAGCCCTGCGCGGCCCAATAGGCCTGCAATGTCAGGATCAGGTCCTGGAAGGATCTGGGTTTGGCGTGGGGTTTGGGCGCAGGCATGGGCGGCTCACCAGTCTGTGAAACTTCGGCCTAGCGCCAAGCCAGTCCCCACGCAACCGGTCTCACTTCCCCTTCCGGCGGGAGGTGCTGTTATGGTCGTGCTGCCCGAACCAGCCAATCCACGAAATCGCGATACCGGCGACGATGCTCACGATGAACAGGAATGTAAACATGGCGGTGTTCTCCGTCGTCCCCCGCACTTAAGGTTGGGGACAAAACGCCCGAATGCAAGAAAAATCGGCCGCGCTACCAGGCAATCGCCTCGCCTTCGGCAATCGCCTGTGCTTGGGCAGAGCGCGTACGGCCCGCATCGTCATGTGTCACCAGCGGCGGCAACAAGGTCAGTGGTCCCCGCTTGAGACCCTTGCGGGCACGCACCAACACCCGCCGCGCCGGCTCACCCGCCTTCGAGGTGATCGGGAGTACGGTGATTTCGCCGGCCTGCCGGTCGAGCGGTGCCAGAAGCCGCGCCAGGTCCGCTGCTCGGTGTATCAGGATCACCGGCGCACGCGGCCTCGCCGCAAACAGCATCGCCTTGATCCAGCCTTCCAGGGCGAGACTCTCGATATACGCCCCTGCCTTGCCCTCTCCCGGCGCCGAAATCTTGCCCGGCTCGAAATAAGGCGGATTTGCAAACACGAGGTCGAACCGGTTCTCATGGGCCTGAACCCAGGCCGAGGCCTCTCCCATCTCGATCGCCACACGGCCGGCAAACCCGTTGAGCGCAGCGCCGTCGCGCGCCAAAGCCGCCATGTCAGTGGCCTGTTCGACGCCGGTAAACCGTGCGCCCGGCAACCGGAACGCCGACGGGAGTAGCGCCCCCCCGCAGCCACATCCGAGTTCCAGTGCCTCGCCCCCGTCCAGTGCCGGCAGCGCAGACGCCAGTGCCAGCGAGTCAAAACCTGCCCGGAATCCAGTCTCCGGCTGAACCAGCGTCACGCGGCCCTGGTACACCGTGTCCTGCGTCGAGGCGGTCATCCCGGCTCAACACCCGTCAGCGCCAGCCGCGCCCGGGCGAGGTCGGGGGCATTCACCAGGATGCGACGGGGAAAGATGCCGATGTTTCCTTCAACCGCCGAGACATGGCGGTCGAGCACGAAAAACGCGACCCCGGCCTCCGCCAGCAGGTGTTCGACATAGGAGAGTTTGACCGGATCATTCGTCCGGAAGACCTCTTCCATCAGCCCGACGTGACCCGCAGGTTCATGTCGACTGAACGGGCATCATAAGCCTCCGCCTTGTCCGGCTTAGGGCCGGCACCGGTAACGATTTCGAGACTATGCGTCGTCTTGCCCGAACTGCCGCCGCCGCCGAGGGGGAAGCCGATGCCGACGCCGACGCCGACACTCGAATAGCCGCCAGACCCGGCCGAGCCGCCGACACTGACCGACGGTCCGCCCGAGCGGCCGGAATACTCGGAATCCTCGGCTTCACTGGTGATCTCAAACCAGTCCTTGCCCTCAAGCAGGGTGATCTCGGAGGCCCGGAGCAGGGCCATGTTGCGGGCCCGGATCGGGTCCTTGTCGGTATAGGAGACACGGTGGCGCCCGGTCTCGATCTGCTGCGAGAAGTAGCCTTGAGCAGTGGGGGACTTGGCGGGACCATAGACCGGCGTCGTGGCGCAAGCTGCCATCACGGCGAGGGCGGGGATCAGGAATACGTGTTTCATAAGCCACATTTAGCGCGAATCGCGCCCGCGTGTCAGCCTTTCTTGCGGAATCACGGTTGATGAACGCCTTGTCATGCGCTGAATACGTGCGGCCCGGTGCCACGTCGCCTTGGCGGCTGCGCCTCGTAGAATTACTTAATACGTCAGAGCCACCCCGGAGCCCGCCTTGACCCTTGCCCCCAAACCCAAGAGCAAGGCCGCGCTGTCTTCGCTGGTGGACCGGATGCAGGACCTCGTGGCCGCTGACCTGGCCGCCGTTGAACACCTGCTCGCCACCCGCGCAGCCAGCCCCGTCTCGATCATCCCCGACCTCTCAGGCTATATCGTCTCGGCTGGCGGCAAGCGCCTGCGTCCGCTAATCACGCTGATCGCAGCCAATGCGGTCGGCACCGCCAACGCGGCCACTCACGCCCTCGCCGCCGCGGTCGAATTTATCCACACCGCGACGCTGCTTCATGATGACGTCGTCGATGAAAGCGCCCTGCGCCGGGGTAAGCCCGCCGCCAAGACGATCTGGGGCAACAAGGCCTCTATCCTCGTAGGCGACTTCCTATTCGCCCGCGCATTCAACCTGCTGGTCGAAACCAACAGCCTGGACATTCTCAACCGCCTGGCCACCGCCTCGACGGTAATCGCCGAAGGCGAAGTGCGCCAGCTCGCCGCCATGGCCACGCGCGACCTGCCGACCGAGGAATATCTCGCCATTGTCGAAGCCAAGACCGGTGCCCTGTTCGAAGCCGCCGCCGAAACCGGTGCCCTGTCGACAAGCGGTGAAGCGCACGCCGCCGCGCTCGCCACCTATGGCAAGAATCTCGGCCTCGCCTTCCAGATCATAGATGACGCGCTCGACTATGGCGGCACTACTTCGGTGATCGGCAAATCCGTCGGCGACGATTTCCGCGAAGGCAAGATCACCCTGCCCGTCATCATCGCGCGCCGGCGCGGATCGGACGATGACCGCGCCTTCTGGGACCGCGCGCTGAACCCAGACACGCAGGAAGATTCAGACCTCGCCCACGCCGTCCACCTGATCCGCGCCACCGGCGCCGCCGAGGCCACTGTACAGGAAGCCGAGGCCTACGCCGCCCTTGCCAAGGGCGCCCTGCGCACGCTGCCGGCTTCGCCTTACAGAGACGCCCTCGAAGACCTCGCCGACTTCTGCGTCAGCCGCGCTTACTAGCGCGCAGCGCCTCATCCCCACCCCTTTATACCCCGGCGAAGACGGCGCCCGAAGATCCGTTCACGGAGTTCTTGCGCTTACATCTGCGCAGGTCCGACTCCAACGAAACAAACCGATTGCGAAATATTTCAGGAAACTTGCGCCCGGCCTTCGAACCCATGACGATACTCTGCGCATGGACCTGTTCTTGTCACCCAACGAACTCATCGGCCTTGCCCGCATGCGCGTCTCGGCGCTGATCGACATGGTGCACCAGATGCGCTCGCCCGGCGGCGGCTGACCAGCGAGCAGCGCATTCTCGCCCGCCTGTGCCGCAACAAGCCCACTGCCCGCCCCGTCGGCCTGACCATGCCGGAAGGCCCGAACGCAATACGCACGCAAACCTTCAGTCAGAACTTTCACGAATCGCTGATAATTCCGAAGCCTTCCAGCCCCGCCTCGCCGACTCGTCCCGATGCGGACGATCAACCCGACCGATGCGACCGCACGGCTCCCGCCGCTCCGGCAGCAAGTGCGGCGCCCCTACTTTCCCGCCGCCGCCAGCTGCCGTCCCAGCGTCACGCGCTGGCGCAC
>JBGTKN010000368.1:0-5427 GCA_041744615.1 Hyphomonas sp.
AGCCCCAGCGCCGCGCCTACCGCAAACGCCGCCGCCGCCCGCGGCAACCGGATTTCCCAGAGGATCGTCCGCGTCGCCGCCTCCCCCTGCCCCGCCAGCGCGGCAAGACTTTCGCCTAGCGAAATCGGTGCCGTGCCCACCAGCGCCGATACCGCGAACAGAGCCGCAGAGATCAGCACAAGGATCAACATCAGCCGGCTCATCGCAGCGCCTTCGCAATCGCCTGCGCCTCATCCGCCACAAACCAGGTGGGGCAGGAGATGCGCGACTCGTCCATCGCGATCACCTCAGCCTCCGCCATCAGCCGCTGCATCACCGGATGGCGCGAAACCGACCAGCGGTCCGTCGCATCATCATCGAATCCGAAAAACGCCGTCAGCATCAGCGCGGGCGGCGATTGCACCAGCCGCTCCAGCGGCAGGTCCGTCCAGAACTCGCCTGTGTTCGCATTGGAAAGCCCGGCCCGCGCCATGATCGATCCGATCATCGTACCGTTGCCCGCGCTCACCCCGCCCGGCGTCACATAGAGCGCCGCCCGGCCGGTCTCAAGCGCTGCGCCGGGCATCGCAGCTATCAGCGCCTCGGCACGCGCACCCTGTCCGATCTCGGCCGCCACAGCCCGCAGCACATCCACCGTACCCTGAACATCTTCCGCATAGCCGAGCTGGACGGTGCGAATGCCGAACCGTTCATAGAACTGCAAAGCCCGCGCGTCCCCGCCAAAAGTGCGCACCACCAAATCCGGCTGCAGCGCAATCACATCCTCCGCCGCTGCGCGCACCTTCGGAATGCCCGCCGCCTGCTCCCGCAGATGGCTGAACCGGCGCTCCGCATCCTTTGACACCGCCAGGATCTGCTCGCGGTCGGCGAGCGCTAACACGAACTGATCCGAGCAATAATCGAGGGATACCAGCGTCGGCCGGGCCGGCTCCGCCTGCGCGAAACCGGCCGCCATCATCAGGAAAAAGGCGGCAATCCCCTGTTTCACCTGAGTTTTAACCCCACAAATACGCCGGCGCCCGGCCCGTTATAGCCGAACACATCGGTGGCCGTCTCGTCCAGCAGGTTCTCCCCGCGCAGCGTGATCGCAAGACGTTCCGTCAGCGGATATTCCGCCGTCAATGAGGCCAGCGTATAGGCCTCCAGCGCGACGAGGCGCGAGGGAAAAGGCCCGAAATCGAAGTCCCCCTGCTCGCCCACATGGTCGAGCGCGACGCCGAGCCGCAGGCCGTCGGGCCGCACCTGCCAGTCCGCCGAGAGTGACGCCGTTGAATCCGGCACGCGGACTTCGTCCGCCCCCGTATCATCTTGCGAGTCAAAGAAGGTCGCCTGCCCCGAAAAACTCAAGTTCCCTTGCACCTGCCAGCGCCCGGCCAGCTCCACACCGCTCCGCGCACTCTGCCCCCGCCGGTTCAGCGCGGTCGAGGTGAAGTCGGGATTGAACGCGGTATAGATCTCGTTCTCGAGGACCGCATCAAAATAGGTCGCCGAATAGCTGAAGCCGCTGATGGCCTGCTCCCAGCCGATCTCCCAGCCCTGCGACTCCTCCGGCTTCAAGTCCGGATTGCCAATGAAGCTACCAGTGAAGAACCCATAAAGCTCCGTGAACGTTGGATTCTTGATGCCCGTACCGACCGAAAACCGCACGCGTCCGCCGACACTTTCAAAAGCATATCCCGCGCCCAGCCGCCAGGTCGTCGCGTCATCAAACCGGCTCTTGTTGTCGTCATGGCGCACCGAGGCCGCCAGATCGAACGCACCCGCCGCCAGCCTATACTCACCGGCAATCGACATCGACTCGAAGGCCTCGTCTGCATCCGTTGCCCCGCCAAACTGCACGTCCGAGCGCTCGTACGTCTCGCGTTCGAAATCCACGAGCCCGGTCAAACGGTGCGCGCCCGCCGTATAGCTCGGCGACCAGCTCGCCTTGGCCCGTTGCCCCTTCGCCACATCCGTGATGTCGCCATCGGCGAAATTTTCCCGGTCCACCTCATTGAAGCTCGCCCGGATCACATTATCCAGCGGGCCCAGGACGCCCGAAAGCGCCGCGCCCACCAGCCTCTGCTCCGCCTCGGTGCGCCTGTCGACGTCGTTGAGTAGCCCGTCAAAGTCCGTATCCGAATCGAAATCAGACTCCGCCCTGCGCGCAAGGCCGACGAGTGAGAGAGACCAGTCCGCACCCAGAGCGAGCCTTCCGGTCACAAGGCCTGACAGCGCGTCTGAGCCATCCTTCTCGCCGCCTATTCCAGCCGCGTCCACGCCATCCGTCTTCAGGCCCGAGATAGCACCCCCGAACGCGTCGCCGCTCCAGCCGAACGCGCCCTGGCCGGTGACGAAACTTCCGCCCTCAGCAAAGCCCGAAAAACCCGCAGCCCGTGCCGCGCGAAACGAAACCACGCCGCCAATCGCATCCGAACCGTGGATTGACGAAGCCGATCCGCGCAGCACTTCGATGCTGCCAACCGGCAGCGCCGTCAGGAGCCCGAAATCCGTATCGCCATTCACCGGATCGGAAATCTCGATCCCCTCGAACAGCACCAGCGTATGGTTCGCCTCTGCCCCGCGAAAGCGCACTTGCGTCAACCCGCCGAGGCTGCCGGAACGTGACACCGCCGCGCCAGGAACGCTGCGCAACTGGTCGGCAGGATTCGGCGTGCGCCGCACGGCGAGATCATCTTCCGTCAGTACAGAGACGGACGCGGTGGCCCGTTCCGCCTCGACGGCGCGCAGGCCGGTCACTTCGACCGGATCGAGCACGCGCGCTTCTTCGGAGAATGCAACGGAAGTATTGAGGGCCAGCGCCGAAGCGCTGAGCAATGTCAGTCTGAGGATCATGTCCACAGTTCCTTCAAATGCCGGGGGCGCTCGGCCCATGGCGGGTTCATGACATGTCGCATGAACGGAAGGCGTGCCTCCGCAGCCCTACGCCTGGTCCCGGGCGGCGAGCTAACGACGGCGAAGGCAGGTCTCCTGGCTCTGCGGATCGAGGCTTTCAGAGCTGCCTTCCCGGTTTCCCAGTGGCTTGTGGCTCAGAAAACTCCCCGCTGACAGTTACGGGCATAGCGCCGGATTCCCACCGGCTTCCCTTTTCACCCGGGCTGTTGACCCGGGCACCTTTCGCGTAACGGCGGTGTAGGGAATATTTTGTGAGGCGGCAAGCGACTACGCTAAAGCGGGCTCAGCAGATGCCCGCCGTCCACCACAATCGTCGATCCCGTCATGTAGCTCCCGGCCTCCGACGCGAGCAGCAGCAGAGCCCCGTCGAGCTCCCGGTACTCGCCAAACCGGCGAAATGCGATCCGCTTGCGCATTGCCTCGCCCGCTTCAGACTCAAGATAGTCGTCATTAATCGCGGTCTTGTAATAGCCCGGCGAAATCGCGTTCACCCGAATGCCATAGCGCGCATTCTCCAGCGCCATATGCCGCGTCAGGTGGTCCACCCCCGCCTTCGAGACGCAATAGGCCGTCGTCATGAACTGCGTCCGGTGCGCCGTGATCGAGGCGATGTTGACGATGGAGCCCTTGGCCCCCGCCGCAATCATCGCATTGGTCGCATGCTTGCCGACGCGCCAGACGCCGGTGAGATTCGTGTCCATCACGGCGTTCCAGTCTTCCTCGCTCTGCTCGCGGAACCAGCCTTCGCGTGACATGCCGGAATTATTGATCACGATATCGCAGGGCCGACCGAGCGCTTCCCGGATCTCGCCGAATGCACCGGCCACTGACACATCGCTTGTCACGTCCATCTCGACAGGCAGCGCCTCGCCCCCTGCCTTCGAGATTTCGGCCGCCACCTCTTCCAGCTTGTCCATCCGGCGCGCCGCCACCACGACGGTGGCTCCGGCCTTCGCCAGAACCGCCGAGAAATGCCGCCCGAGACCGCTCGAGGCCCCCGTAACCAAAGCCGTCCTATTAGCCAAGCTAAACAAGCTCATGCCCCAAACCTCCAAAATAACAGTTGCACAGCGCAACGTTTAACCTAATTCAGGGCGCCATGAAGATATCTGTCCTGAAAGAAAGGCGCTCTGGCGAAACCCGCGTGGCGGCAACCCCGGAGACCGTCAAGAAGCTCGTGGGCCTCGGCCATGCGATTACAGTGGAATCCGGCGCAGGCACGGTCGCGGGTTTTCCCGACAATGCGTTCACTGAGGCAGGTGCTGCCATTGCCTCCGGCGCCGCAGCTGCCGCGGGCGCGGACATCATCTTCAAGGTCCGCCGGCCTGAGCCCGCCGAAATTGCGGCGCTCCCAGATGGCGCCGCCCTGATTGCCCTGATGGAACCCTTCGCCTACCCGGCCGAGGAAATCGCCGCGCTCAACGCGAAGAAGATCGCCGGCCTGTCGATGGAGTTCACCCCGCGAATCACCCGCGCCCAGTCGATGGACGCGCTCTCGTCCCAGTCGAACCTAGCTGGCTACCGCGCCATCATCGAAGGCGCACAGATTTATGGCCGCGCCATGCCGATGATGATGACCGCGGCGGGCACAGTCGCCCCGGCCAAGGTGTTCGTCATGGGCGCCGGCGTCGCCGGTCTCCAGGCCATCGCCACCGCCCGCCGCCTCGGCGCGGTCGTGACCGCCAACGACGTGCGCCCCGCCGCCAAGGAACAGGTCGCCTCGCTCGGCGCCAAGTTCATCGCGGTCGAGGATGAGGAGTTCAAGGCCGCCGAGACTTCCGCCGGCTACGCCAAGGAAATGTCGGCGGAATACCAGGCGAAACAAGCCGCGCTCACCGCCAGCCACATTGCCAAGCAGGATATCGTCATCACCACCGCTCTGATCCCAGGCCGCGCCGCGCCCGTGCTGATCACAGAGGAGATGGTGAAATCGATGAAGCCCGGCTCGGTCATCGTCGACATGGCGGTCAGCCAGGGCGGCAACTGCCCGCTCTCGAAGGCCGACGAGATCGTCGATGTGAACGGCGTGAAAGTCGCAGGTTTCTCGAACCTGCCTGCCCGCCTGCCCGCTGACTCTTCCTCACTCTACGCAAAAAACCTGCTCGCCTTCCTGCCGCTTATCACTGCCGAAGGCGGCGCGCTCAATCTCGATACGGACGATGAGATCGTCAAAGCCATGCTGCTCACCCGCAATGGCGCCACCGTCAGCGAAAGGCTCAAGTAAATGAAACGCGCCCTTTCCGTCCTCGCCCTCGCGGCCCTCGCTCTGCCAGCCCATGCCGAAGCCGGCGGTATCGACTCCACCGTCTTCCTCGCGGCCATCTTCGCGCTCGCCTGCTTCGTCGGCTATTATGTTGTCTGGTCGGTCACGCCCGCCCTGCACACGCCGCTGATGGCCGTCACCAACGCGATCTCCTCGGTCATCGTGGTCGGCGCTCTCGTCGCCGCAGCGGCCGCCGGGCTCACGTCCGAAGGCTGGGTCGCCAAGGTCCTCGGCGCCGTCGCCGTGATGCTCGCCAGCGTCAACATCTT
>JBGTKN010000369.1:0-17795 GCA_041744615.1 Hyphomonas sp.
TTTTCCGGCGATAAGTCGACGGCGCCATATTGTTCTGGCTAGCGAGATTGTCGATCTTGAGATCTTGATGGGTTAGTTTCGTGTGCACTGGGGAAATGAAAGGCGGCTCAAGAAACTTCAAGGATTCGTAGACCGGATTCCACAAAAAGTCTCCGGCCGGTTGCCAGGCTGGTGTCATGGCAAGGCAGGCTTTCGGGAAAACAACCTCGGACCGAGGACCAAGTAGGACTGGTGCCTTCAGTGCATAATGGGCCGTGCCCAGGCTGACATGGCTAGGGTCTCGGGTTGTTATTCTCACTATGGGAAAGCGTCGTCCTGCATAAGCTGACAGGCACGAAATCAAGTAAGACAGCTGAATGTCTTCATGAACACTTTCCCAATCGCTGCCATTTTGACCCTGGATCGCGAGATGGGTGTAGATGCCCTCGGTCGTCAGCTGCAACCGGAAGTTCGCGGAGGAAAAACGGTAGAATTTAGAGAGCGCCTCAAGCCCGTCTCCAAGATTTGCAGCACCCCATAAAACATGTAGTCCGACCACCCCGAGGTCGACCTCCTGACGGCCACCCATCATCAGGTGGCAGGCATCCTTGGTTTCTTTGATGATCAAGGCGTGAAAAAGCACGAGCTGCAGGACCGTCATCCGATCGCGGTCATCCTCGTACTCCTGTTTGACAAAAGCCTGGTCCAGTAGATTGTCGAGAACAACACCATTAGCCACTGCACCAGCGGCATGTCGCTTTGCTACAGCTACAGGGATAAGCGAACCAATCATTCCTGCCCCAATCGGCCTTTTGTTGTTTGTTTAAGAGCACACTGGTCGGCACAGATCGATTGGTCCAGACCATTTTTTGTGTGATCGCGACCATCTTACAATTCGTACCAGTTGAGTTCCCGATCCTATCAGACTTCGCCGCCAGACCTCCCGAATATCTGCGCCTCCGAAGGCAAAGGTCAGAGGTTCGAATCCTCTTGGGTGCGCCATTCCTGTGCAAAAGCGGGCACCAGCTCGCCCTTCTTCGCAAACACAGCGGCGCTGTGCGCCAACGCCGCCTTCGGGCCGCTGATTCGTATCTCGCGAGCCGACACACTGATCTCGCTCACGAGAGCCTGGACATAGGCTTTGGCGAACCCCCTGTTTGTAGGGTTTCGCAGCGCGGCTGAGACTGCGCGGCCAAATCCTTTGACCGTTTCGTCTGAGAGCGCTTCGACTGGGGCAGACCGCTCGGCATCCAGATGCGCAATCTGCCGGGTCAATGTTTGCACCTTGTCCTGAAGGCCTTTGATGTGAGCGGACAGGGTGGCGTCCATCGTGATCTCGCCCGATCCGACAAGCCGGTAGAGTTCTGTAACCTCGGCTTTTGCTTTTTGCTTCAGGCCATCCAATTCCTTGCGTCTCGCATTCAAGTCGCCCGCGCGTTCCCCTGCGCGGAAGAGCAGCGCTTCGGTCAGTTTGCGCAGCCGCTTCGGCGCCAGGATTTTCTCTTCGAGAGCATCAAGGACGATGCCGTCCAGTTCGCCCATCGGAATTGAGCTGCCTTTGCAGGCATCAGCGCCGAAGTCAGATTTCCGCGAACAGCGATAATATTGATACTGACCGGACTTGCCGGTGAGCTTGCGCATCGGCGCGCCGCAATCTCCGCACTTTGCGATTGCCGTTAGAAGCACATCACTTGAGACGGTCCGGGGCGGCGTCTTGAGCGGGTGCTGCCGGTCAAGTTTGTCCTGCGCCGCAAAGAAAGTAGTATCGTCCAGAATCCTCGGCATCGCAAAGGCTATCCAATCGCCTTTCGGGCGCTCTGTCCCCCGCCGCGAGTCGGTCCGGTTGAACCAGTGTTCGCCGATATAAGCGGTATTGCGCAGTATTTTGTCGAGGAACTGGACCCGGAACGGCTCGCCGCGCCGGTTGCGGTAGCCGTCTGCGTTGAGTTTGGAGACGATGCGCTTCACGCCCATCGGTCCGGACTGACCATCGCCTTGGACATACAGGCGGAAGATCAGCCGCACTGTCTCGGCTTCCTCCGGATTGATCTCGATCTTTTTCTTGACCCGCGCGCCGCGTGTCTCGGCGGCATAGGTGCGGTAGCCTAACGGGGCCGACGCGCCGTTCCAGAATCCCTGCTTGGCATTCTCGATCATAGAGCGCGCAACGTGCTTGGCAGTTTCCTTGGACTGGTACTCATCCAAAGCGCCAACCATCGTGCGCAGCACATCCGCCGTTTCGCCTTCGCCTAGGTCCTGCGTGATCGAAACCAGCAACACACCGGCCTCGGCCAGCCTTCCCTGATAGACGAGCAAGTCACGGGTATTGCGGAACAGGCGGGACTGGCTGTGAACAAGGATCACGTCGAATGGGCGGTGCGCCGCGAGCGCCAGGTTGATCATCCGCTGGAACTCGGCCCGCTTGTCTGAGCGCGCGGAGACGCCGCGATCCACAAACTGTTCCGCAATCTCGAAGCCTTTCACCCTGGCGAAAGTCTCGCACTGGTTCACCTGATCAGGAAGGGAGAGTTCTCCCGCCGCCTGTTTGTCGGTAGAGACCCGCGCATATATGGCCGCACGTTTCATCGTGATCACCCGTTCGTTTTGCTTTTGGGCACCGGGCTTTCTGCCGCCGCCAATCCGGCGATGATACCTGACAGCCACGTCTCGGCAATCTGAAGTTCGGCCTCGGTGATCGGAAGTTCAGACGGAAGCAGCACAGATACACCCCGCGAGGCGTTATCAGCCGCCCTGCGTGATCCAGATTGCCGTGTTCCCTTGGCTTTGCGCACCGGGCCGCTCGCCTGCCTGCAGCAGGCACGATGCCCGCCGCTACGGTGCCAAATGGAGCACAGGCGGCGCAGTGGCGCATTTGAATGCACTGGCAGGAATGCGCCGTCAGATCAGGGGTCTATTGCTGTGAGCCGGACGGGATAAGCGCGGACAACAAACTTAAGCGTTATCCGGTTTCCGAATGTTTCCGCGTTCCGAGATTATCGTACGCGTTGCAGTGATTAGTTTTGTTTCCGGAATGTCCGGATCAACGAAACCTGCAATCGCTTTCACAAACTCAAAAGCCTCGGTAACGCCGCTTCCCTTGTGATAATCCAGAGTGAAAGGCCGTTTCAGGATATCCGCCCAAAGATAAGCGATGTTTCGGACAAGGCATTCCAGCGCAAAGTTAGGTTTGCGTCCCTTTGGCGGAGCGGAGCGCTGTTCAACATTTCGTGCGGTCACGGAAACCAGGCTCAGGAAATCGTCGAGACTGCGCAGGAAATGATCACCAACGGCTGCACTGGGGATCGGCAAGCGGCTTACCTTATCGGGTTCAGAGTATGCAGTGCGCAAAGTCAGGTATATTTCGGAACCGAGCGCTTCGAACTCTGGCAAGGTGAGCGATTGGCGCAGGCTTTCGATCTGTTCCCGGAGTTTGCGATGCGCGGTGCGTTCAGGTTCCAGGTCTGACGCTTTGTCAAAGAGTAGAAGGTCGCGGCGATAGCGGCGGGCAATGTAGTTGAGTTCCCGCAGAAGGTCGGGCCGCGTCGCATCGAACTGGAACCGGATACCTAGTTCCTGAACGAAAGCTTCCGGCAAATCGGCGGTAATCTCTGTGCTTATTCTCATGTCCGACACGGTAACGTCCTCGATTGGCGCCTTGTTCTGCCTTCCATGCGAACATCGTGCCGGGAGGCCCGGATATCAAACCTTCCGGGTACGGCCGGAGGGGGGAGGCGATGAAGCCTTTGGCGGTGAGGATTTGGGAGGGGATTTTAGGGTTTCTTTTCTGGCTGGTTTTTCTAGCGCAGAAACCCGCTGCGGATTCTTGCTGCGCTTTTGGTCTGGTTTTTTGCCCTCGGTTTTGGCGCCGGATTTCCGGCCAGAATTCAAGTCCCCGGAAATCGCGCCTTCAAGCAAGTGGATAAATGCGGCGCGGAAGTCGCCGGTTCCGAGAGCCTGCGTTCCTCCCCCGGCAATCGCGGCATCTGTCAGCGCTCCAAAGATGATACGCAGGGCCGTCCGGACCTGAGCCACCTGCCTTGATCGCCCTTCTACAATCCACTCAGAGATCAGTTCGGTCGTTGAATCGCGATAGCCCGCAAACAAGGAGCGGGCGGTCGCATCCGAGAGTGCGAGTTTGACGTCTGCCCGAACAAGCCCCGCAAACGTAGCGTCGGCAAACTGGTCTATGAGCAGGGAAACAGCCAGCCGCGTTCTTGCGGAAGGGCCAACAGGGTTGATGTCGCCGGAGTTCAGTTCGTTTTGCAAGTGCAGCACCGCAGATGTGAAGCTCTCTGCGATCACAAACCGTAGGAACGTATCCTTGTCTGCAAAGCGCACATAGAACGCCCCGACAGAGCATCCTGCTCCTTTGGCCACATCCGCCACCGAGAACGCCTCATAGTCATATACGCTCAGCAGAGCCCGGCCGGAGTTGTAGAGCGCGAGCGTCCTCGACTCGTGAATGCCGGTTGTTATGTGAGGGCGGCCGGGGCGGGGCATGGGGCAAGCTCTCAGGCCATAATACATATAATCCGAATTCGGATTATATGTATTATGGCATGGCGGGTCAAGGACGGGTCTCGACAAGGCTTCAGATCGTGTCTGTCGCTTGCTCGCGTTGGGGCAGGCATAGCTTCACCTGAGAAACCCTTCCGGCATGGCGAACCGAATGGTACCCGATTGCGCCGCGAATACCATTCATACTCAGCCGTTTTGCCGGGCGCGGCCGCACGGTTCAGTGATGATCTCGAGTGTGCCCTCGCCTAGTTAGGAGACTCGCGTTCGATCTGGACCTGGACCGACGCCGTCGCCTGTCCACCGCGCCCGTCCGAGATTGTATAGGTGAAGCTGGCGAACACATTGTTGGCGCCCGAAGTGTAGAGGATGACGCTTCCATTGCTCTGGATCGCGACACTGCCCTGGTTGGCATTGGCGGGCTGGGTCACGGAGATCACCGTCAGCGGATCGCCGTTCGGATCGGAATCGTTGGCGGCCCAGGGGATGTCGATATACGTGACCTGCTGGGTATAGGCATACGCTTGGACACTATCATTCACCGCAACGGGCGGCTGGTTGGGCGCAGGCGCGACCGTGACGGTCACGCCCGCTGTCGCGGTCGCATTCTGGGGGTCGCGGATCGTATAGTTGAACGTCGCCTGCCCCGAGAAGCCGTTTGCAGGTGTGTAGGTGATACTGGTGCCGGAATTGACCACCGCTGTCCCGCTGCTTGGCGTGGTCACGGACTGGATCGTCAGGGCGCCGCCTTCGGGATCGCTGTCATTGGTGCGCGGGTTGAAGTTGACGGCCGTGTTGTACGCCGTGCTGACGCTGTCGGCCTGTGCGACAGGGGGCTGGTTGTTAACGGTGACTGTCACGGTCGCGCTCGCCGTTGCATTCTGCGGATCGCGGATGGTGTAGTTGAACGTGGCCGTGCCGATGAAGTTCGCGGCGGGGGTGTAGGTCACACCGGTGCCGCCGCCCGTCACGACCGCTGACCCGCTGGACGGTGTGGTCACGGACACGATGGTCAGCGCCCCGCCTTCCGGGTCGCTGTCATTAGTGCGCGGGTCAAACGATTTTGCCGTGTTGGAGTTGGTGGACGTGGCATCGTTCGCGGCAACAGGCGCCTGGTTGTTGACCGTGACGGTCACCGTTCCGGAAGCCGTCGCATTCTGTGGATCGCGGATCGTATAGGAGAACGTCGCCGTGCCGATAAAGTTCGTGGCAGGCGTGTAGGTGACGCCGGTGCCGCCGCCGGTGATGACGACCGAACCACTGGTCGGCGTTCCGACCGAAATGATCGTCAGAGCGCCGCCTTCGGGATCGGTGTCATTGGTCCGAGGATCAAACGATTTGGGGGTATTGGAGTTCGTTGATGTCGCGTCGCCTGTCGTGTTCGGCGGCTGGTTGTTGACGGTGACCGTGACGGTCGCGCTTGCCGTTGCGTTCTGGGGATCGCGGATGGTGTAGTTGAACGTCGCCGTGCCGATGAAGTTTGCAGCGGGCGTATAGGTCACCCCAGTGCCGCCTCCGGTGATGGCGACCGATCCGCTGGACGGTGTGGTCACCGACACGATTGTCAGCGCGCCGCCTTCGGGGTCGCTGTCATTGGCGCGCGGATCGAATGATTTTGCTGTGTTTGAGTTGGTGGAGGTCGCATCATTGACCGCGACCGGGGGTTGATTGGGCGGCGCGGCCGTCACGATCTGCACGAGGTTGTCTGACGCATCATAAGTGAACGTCGTCACGGCGCCATCGGGATAGGTCCGGGAGATAATGCGTCCCTGACTGTCATACGCGTAGGACACAGATTGCGCCGTAGCGGCGCCGCCGGAAAAGAAGCTGAAAGCGACCGGCAGGACGAGTAACGCCGCGCACTTTCGGAGGAAGCTGAGCCGCATGTCTGTCTCCGAAGCCTTTGCCAATCGGTAGCATGAGGCGGATTTCGATTCAACGCAAAGAAGTCTACGAAACGATGCTTTTCGTCTCCCGTAGTCTGTATTGCAGGTTTGATCTGTGTACGGAATATCGTTGCCCTCGCGAGGGCAGCCCTGCGGCAGTTCGAATAAATGCGTGTAAACAGTGCTTTGGGCATTAATCGGGCACAGGTCTTGTATCGGCTCGGAGAGGGAAGGCTCGCCTGGGCTCGCGCCGCCCCGTGTCCTCGGTGACCCTTAGTTGCAGCGATGGCCAGTGCGGCCCGCGCCGGATATCTCGGCAAGCCAGTGAAGCGGCTTCAAACCCGGCGCCTGCGCCGTGCATGTCATGATCCTTGTACCGTTTCCTCCAGAAATATAATATGTATACGGAGGAAGCGCGCTTTTGGCACTCATGCCGCCAGTTTTATTTTTGCGTGCCATTCCAATGACCTAAGCCGTTCGGACAGGCCCGGCGCTGATCGGCGGGTACAATTTGCTTGTCCGGAATGGCAATCTGGCGTTCTATCACCGCTTGCAGGCGTTCATTGCGACAAGCGTGCTTCGTTCAGGCTCATAGCCGCTGAAGCTGATGGGGTGTGAGACCGGGATGGCAATTTCGTTGTGGGTAAGTCGCACGGTGATCGTCCTGGTCGCAGCGCTCCTTTGGATCAGCGGTTTGGCATCTGCCCAACCAGCCCAGTCCGTCAAAGACATGGAGGTCAACTGGAACGTCCGGCAGGCAACCGACAGCCGTCTGACCATGCTCGACAATGCCCTGATGGGCGACAGCATTGACCCCGATACCGGCGGCATCAACTTCTCGCATACGGATGTGTCGATACCGGGCAATTCCGGGCTTGAAGTCGCCGTCCGCCGGAACCTGTCTCAGGGGTGGAAGTACCACGACACCGTCAGCACCGAGTTCGGAGACTGGTGGCTCGAAGTTCCGAAAGTCACACAGCTGATGCCCCTGGAAGGCGTTTCGCCCGCGTTTGCCTGCGCGGCTCAGGACGTGCCAGACTCTTTGACAATGACCGTACAGGGAAGCAGCGGCGGAGAGCCCATCGAAGTCCAAGTGCCGTACCGGGACTATTCTGACGGCCTGCACGTGCATGTGCCCGGCCAGGGCTCCAAGATGATCCTGCGGGAGCTGACCGGTACGCAGTGGGCGGCCGGGACAGCTATGGCGACAACCGACAACTGGATTTTCAGATGCCGGGAACCGTCTACCAATACCGGCGGCTATGAAGGGCTCACCGGGTATTCTCCGGCGGGCGACGAATACATTTTTGACCGGGTGAAGTTTGTAAAGGCGCCGGACGGAGTCGCGCGCAACCAGGGAGCATTTGCCCGGACCTATTTCACGTTGCTTGCGACTCGCGTGACGGACGTCAACGGCAATACGGTCGACTACAACTATGATAGCCTGAACCGGCTCACGAGCATCTCGGCCAGTGACGGGCGTCTCATTACGCTCGGATACTCTGGATCATCGACACTGATTTCAAGCGTCGCTGCCAATGGCCGGACCTGGTCCTACGCCTATGCGCCTGAGTCCTTGATTCCGAGGCTGACGCAGGTGACGCTTCCGGACGCGAAGACTTGGACGTTCGATCTCTTCGCCATGCGTGTGCCGGTTGAGCCCGGCTCATGTACGCGGGCCAACCAGACGCTCACCGTGACGCATCCATACGGGATGACAGGCACGTTCGTCCTCTCTGAAACCAGGCACTGGAGAAAGGTCACCAAGGACCCGCCGGGTGCGATCAACCTGGCCGGGGTTTGCTACGGGACGGACCCTGACGATTTTACGCTGGATTGGCCGTTCATCGAGACGATGTCGGTCCAGAGCAAGACACTCAGCGGTACGGGCTATCCCTCGGCGGCGTGGACCTGGGCCTATGAAGGATGGAGCGGACAGGGCTACCAGACCAGCGGAGGCGAGCAGAAGTGGACGGAGATGACAGATCCGCTGAACCGCAAGACGCGCTGGTTCCACAACCGGGTGCACGGGGTCAATGAGAATCGGCTGGAGAAAGTAGAGGCCAGGTCGGGCACGACTGTACTCAGCACCGTGACGAACAGCTTCCTTACGGAGGCGGCGATAGGTGTGACTTACATATTTGGGCCAACGGCAAACCTCGGTCAGGGCACGCCCCGGCGCACGACCGGTTCGGTGACCGTGCAAGACGGCGATACCTACACGTCAACCTATGCTTATGACACGAACCAGGCCGGAGCCAGTTATAGCTTTGGCTATCCGACCAGCGTCAGCGCCTCGACCAGTACGAGCACATCGCCGCGAACGACGGTGACGACCTACAGTCACAACAAGACCAAATGGGTGCTCGGACTGCCGCTGACCACGACGGTCAATGGCCGGGCCACCGATGCATTCGGCTACGACACGCTCGGCCGCCGAGTCTGGGCGGACCAGTACGGTACACGGATCGCCGATTACAGCTATCACACCACAGCCGGATACATCGGCGCGCTGCACTGGGTCGAGGATGCGCTTGACCGGCGGGTCTATGCCCTCAACTGGAAGCGAGGCACGCCGCAGCAAGTGACGCGGGCGGACGGGACCTCGGTCTACCAGACGGTCGACAACAATGGCTGGATCCAGTCGATCACCGGTGGGCGCGGGTTCGTCACCACCTACACGCACGACAATATGGGCCGCCTCACAGGCATCACGCCGTCGCGCACGCAGCAGACCTGGAACGCGGCGACGATCGGCTACACCTGGGGCGCCAACCCGGTGCAGACGATCACCAGCGGCAATGCCGAGACGCGCGTCACCTATGACGCCATGCTGCGCCCCATCGAGGTGCGCACGCGCGACACGGGTACGGGCTGGCTGTCGCATAACAAGACCACGTTCAATGCGCTGAACGAGGTGACGTTCCGCTCGTTCCCGAGTGCGACGGCGAACCCGACGACGGGCGTCAACATCGCCTATGACATGCTGGGGCGGGTAACCTCGGAGACGGAGAACGTCTCACCCAACGCGGCCACAAGCTATGCCTGGCTGAGCCAGCATCGAAAGACAGTCACCGATCCGACCGGCGCGATCACCACGCTGCACTTCACCGGATATGACGGGCCGGGGAGCGAGGAGATCAAAAAGATCGTACAGCCGCAGGGCATCACGACCGAGATGACCCTCAACATCTGGGGCGAGGTCGAACGCGCCCGGCAGATTGGCACGGGCACCTGGCCGGTGGATCAGAGCCATTACTATTATTACGACACGCGCCGCCGCCTCTGCCGCTCGCGCACGCCGGAAGGCGGGGACACGCTCTATGGCTATGACGCGGCAAGCCAGCTGACGACGCAGCAGAAGGGCGCGGGCTCGGGTACGGCCTGCACGGCGCCGTCCGGCACTCAGCTCGTCACGATGAGCTATGATCCGCGCGGCCGCCTGACGCTTGCCAACTATGCCGATGCCGCGACGCCGGACATCGCCTACACCTACGACCACGACGACAATCCGCTGACGGTCAATCGCGGCGGGGTGAACTGGACTTATGCGTTCAATGAACTCAGCCTGCCGACCGCCGCGACGCTGGCACTGGACTCCCGCACCTATGCGCAGACCTACACCTACTCCAACGCCGCTGCGCTGACGGGCTACACCCTTCCCTCCGGTAAGGCCGTCACGCAGGGCGTGGACGGGTTCGGCCGGGTGACCAGTGTGAGCGTCGATGGCGCGGGGATCGCGAGCGGGCTGAGCTATCATCCGAACGGCGCGGTGGCGGGGGCGACCTATGGCAATGGCCAGGTGTTCAGCCAGACGCTGACACCGCGCCAGCAGACGGACCGGCTGCGCAGCGTGAAGGGCGCGGAGCTGCCCGTCGATCTCACCTATGCCTACACGGCGCGCTCGCAGATCGCCTCGATCAATGACCAGACGGTCGCCAACATCGACCAGGCGTTCACCTATGACGGCATCGGCCGGCTGACGGCGAGCACTGGGCCATGGGGTGCGGGCACGTTCCAGTATGACGGGCTCGGCAATATCCGCCAGCGCGCCGTCGGCGCCCGCACGGTGGGGATGAGCTACAACGCGGCCAACCAGCTCTCCGCGCATACCGACACCGCGCTGGCTGTGCCGACGCCGGTGAGCATGACGGCGGTGTATGATGGCCATTCGCGGCGGGTGAAGCAGGTGGCGGGCGGGGTCACGCGATACTCCGTGTACGATGCCTCGGGGGCCCTGACCCAGATCGACGAAGTGGGTGGGGCGAAGACGGACTATATCCGCGCCTCGGGGATGACGCTGGCACGCATTGCGGGGAGCACGGTGACCTGGCTGCACCATGATCACCTGGGCTCAGCGGTGGCGGGCACGAACGCCTCAGGCGCCGTCGTCTGGCGCGAGAGCGAGCAACCGTTCGGGGAGGACTGGACGAGCGCCGCCGCCAATGACAACCAGGCCGGATACACCGGCCATGTCGAAGACGCCGCTACAGGGCTCACCTACATGCAGGCGCGGTATTATGATCCGGTGATTGGGCGGTTCCTCAGTATCGATCCGGTCGGGTTCTCACCTGAGCGGCCGGATATGTTCAACCGCTATGCGTATGTTGCGAATGATCCGGTTGGTAGAACGGACCCTCGCGGGCTATGTTTCCCAGACGAAGACGAGAATTGTATAGAGCCGCCTGAAGACGTCGAAGAAGAAACACCGAGGGTGCTCGATAAAGTTGTGGTCAATACCAAAGGACCTGAAACGATTAACTCAATTGGCACTCGATTCTCAGCACCTCGATCGAAGGCAAAAAATGAACATCGTTACGATATATCGGTTATGACAGGATGCTCGGCCGATATTACATTTGATATCGTTCGAGGAGCTGGAAATTCGGCTCCGGGAGCTCCCTACGCAGAATCGGGAGCACACGATCTTGTTCTCACAGGAGACAATCCCATTACGCAATCAGTTGATCCAGCTAATCGGACAATCACAAATGTTACAAGACAAGGCCATACTTTCTACCCGGGCGACGTGAACATAAATGTCGCGGCTCAGGGTCGTGGCTCTTCGTCGATCAATATCACCGGAACTGGGACGGGAAAATATCCGTTAGTTAACAACTTGTTCGGGGGCTTAATTTTTGGAGGGATGGCGATGCAGGTAAGTGAGTATTGTGCGGTCAAGAATGGAACCGCAAAGATTGGAAAGCCTTAGGGCTCCAGAATTGATTCGGCAGGGATGAAGATGACCTTTGCTGAAGGAAACGCCCGGCCGGACCGATCCCGTTAGAGGGTAAACGTTGAAAATGAAAAGACATCAAATAGTCTTTGCCATAGTGCAATTTGTAGGTGCTCTAGCTTTGGCATCTTGCGGAGCGGCTCAACGCCCGAACAAGACTGTCCTTGTGTGCTTAAGCTCTCCCATCGAAGCTGAAACAGCAGTTTCGACACTAAAGGCTGTAGCCGACAGCAATGGATATCGCTTTCGTGAATACGGGCTAGAATCCAAAGCAAATCTTGAAATCATCGACGCCAATCCATTGTTGATTCCAGAGGGGCGGCCGATTCAAGCCGACATCGCACGAGATGATGGAACGGTTTTAGTGATCGCATCGAATTTCGGTGGCCCCAATGAAAATCTGCGTGTGAGCTTTTTTTATGATGGCGCAGAAGGCGAGAATTCGCCGTTTTTTCGTGAGCTTGAAGCGGAAATTTCTTCAGCGTTCCAGGTAGTTGAATGTGGCATTGGCGGCTCAACTCCTTGACCTTCAGTGGACGGACCACGGCTCAGTCGATTGTTGAAGTCTATACACTTGGTTTGGGGCACAGCGCGGCTGAAGAAATGTCAAAAAAAAGAACTCCGATAAACGTCAACTCTGGACTTTGATCACGCTATCGATCTTTTTTTGCACGATTGCGTTCATCTATTTTCTGTTTGTGGATCAGGCAATTTGCAGGGCAATGGTGGATAGCGGTGCTGCTGACTGCGGAACCGGTCATCGTGTGCAGCATGTTTTCTCTCATCTTGAAGTCGGAGTTTTCGCAGCCATAGCTGCGGTGATCTGCGGCTGCTCTGTTTCTTTTGGTATTTTGTATTTGGTAAACCGTTATCGGGATCGATAGATGCCAGTTGTTGCTGCGTCAGGTCCGGTGACGAGCCTGGAGCAACGGCGCGCTCTCAGATCGCCTCGATCAACGACCAGACGGTATCCAATATCGACCAGACCTTCACCTATGATGCGAACAACCGTCTCACCTCGCATACGGATACGGCAGGCAGCCCGCGCAGCCTGGCCTATGACGCGCGCGGCAATGTCACGGCGCTGGGCGCGCTCGGGTTCACGTATGATGTCTCCGACCAGCCGCGCACGGTGACGGGCACGGCCACCGGCAGCTATACCTATGACGGGCATATGCGCCGGGTGAAGCAGGTGGTGGGCGGGATGACGCGATACTCTGTATACGACGCCTCCGGCACGCTGATAGAAATCGACGAAGTGGGCGGCGCGAAGACGGACTATATCCGCGCCTCGGGCATGACGCTGGCGCGCATCGCCGGCAGCACGGTGACCTGGCTGCACCATGACCATCTGGGCTCAGCGGTCGCGGGCACGAACGCCTCAGGCGCGGTCGTCTGGCGCGAGAGCGAACAGCCGTTCGGCGAGGACTGGACCACCGCCGCCGCCAATGACAACCAGGCCGGATATACCGGCCATGTCGAAGACGCCGCCACGGGGCTCACCTACATGCAGGCGCGGTATTATGATCCGGTGATTGGGCGGTTCCTCAGCATCGATCCGGTCGGGTTCTCGCCGGGGCGGCCGAGCATGTTCAACCGCTATGCTTATGCCGGGAACGATCCGGTGAATAGGTGGGATCCGTTTGGCAAAGACTATCGATGCAGTCCTGGCGGAGTTTCGGACGACAGAATTGGTTCGCCCAAAATGAATTGCAGCACTGTTTGGGATCAAGAGGGTGAGGACGAAAAGCCAAAATCAACAGAAGTCGCAAAGGCAGTTTCGGAGGCAGGAGCAATCAAATACGACATACAATCACGGGCGATGCGCGCTGCTGCAGAAAAGCAAGGCGCAGTTACAAAATACACAAGCGATGTAATCGATGGTGTAGGAAAGGTTGGAAAGGGGCTCAGTGCCGTCTCGCTCGGTATTTCAATCTATGAGGCAAGAGAAAATGCAAAGGACGGAGATTTTTCGTTGGATGATCAAGGCGATCTGTTTGCTGCGGGCGGCGGCGCAGCTTTGGGGGCGCTCGCTGCAGGGACAGCTACAGGGCCGGGCATCCTGCTAATCGGCGCTGGCTTTATTGTGGGCATGTATGGAGACGAAGCATACGTGGCGACCGTCAGCACCGCGGACAAGGCAGCTAAAGAAGCCTTTAGAGTGCCATCAGAGATGGCGGTAGAAGCAGACAGATATATTATGTGGAAGTATGTCTATTCTCGAATTCAGTAGGCAGAATCAACGCTACACTTTAATTCCGAGACAAAACAAGGGAGCGAAACCCATTGTCTGCAAGATGCCCAAACTGCAAATGGACTCTCGGTTTTTTTGCAAACCGCCCCAAGCCTGGCGAAACGGTTTTGTGCCCTAGTTGTGGCTCTAAAATTCGATATGCCGGATACGAAGAAGCGACGCGCGCTTTGATGGTTGTAGCATTCTTCGCTTTTTTCATTGTGATCCGTTTCAATGACGGCAATGAGGCTCCCTATGGCGTTGCGGGATTTGTGGTTTGTTTAGTAATTTTTTCCATCGGCCGGTCTGCCGAGCGATTTGAGTTAGATTCCGAACACAAGACGAATCGCCTCGATCAATGACCAGACCGCCCCGAACATCGACCAGACTTTCACATATGATGTCTCGGACCAGCCCCGGACCGTCATGGGGCCGGCCACGGGAAGCTATACCTATGACGGGCATCTGCGGCGGGTGTGACCTGCCCCAGGTTTTTCGGACCAGTTCTTGCTTGGAAGGCGACCATCTGGGAAGGTGGTTATCATGCGGAAGGCCCGTTTTACGGACGAAGAGATGGTGGCGATCCTGCGGGAAGCGGATCGGGAGCCAGCCGGCATTGTTGCGAAGCGACACAAGGTTAGCGAGCAGACGATCTACAACTGGCGCAAGAAGTTCGGCGCCCTGTCGACCGATGAGGTGCGCCGGCTGAAGCAGCTGGAGGCGGAGAACACGCGGCTGAAGAAGCTGGTGGTGGACCGTGATCTCGAGATCGAGGTGATGAAGGAGATCGCCGCAAAAAATGGTGAGTGTGCGGGCCCGCCGCGCCGCTGCGACGTATGCGATTGAACGAGGTCTATCGTGACCCAGCCCCCTGATCCGGGCCGTTTATTCGGAGACTCCGTTCGCCTTTGCTCTGAGGTCAGCATTCGACGGGCACGACGAGTCATCGGCGGATGATGAGGGCGAACAGGTGCCCATCTTCACCCTCACCGGTGCGCCATAAAATCAAGGGTCCATTCCGGCAGGCCTAAACGCGCTGGCAGCCATCAACTCGCATCGCTCAGCAGGCGTCGCATTGCGTCAGCGATCGCATGATCGTCATACGGCTTTGCGAAGAACCGGCTCCCCGCAGGCAGGAGGCTTTCTTCCAGAATGGCGTTGCCGGAAGCGACCAGCAACTTCACCGGCGGCCATCGCTCGCGGATGTAATGCGACAGCTTGATACCGTCCATTGTCCCGGGCATCTGGACATCGGTGAAGACGATGTCGATGTCAGACCGTGCCTCCAGAAGGCGGATCGCTTCGTCGGCATCACTCGCCTCTAGTGCTTCATAGCCAGCCGACAGCACGATATCGACAGCGCCCAGACGAATCAGCATGTCATCCTCGACGACGAGGACCACGGGTTTGCCAGTATTCATTGCATGCTCCGGTGACCGAAAGGCAATTTAGCGCGGCGGCAGCCAGAACATAGCGTTTCGGAAGCCATTGGGTTCCTAGACAGCCGAAGAAATAGTTGGCTCGGTGCCCGCCATTGCACGATGCCGGATTGTCACGGCGGTGCCTGGCTCGGCATCGCGCGTCTCAATCCGGCCCTGCAGGTTCTTGGCCAGCGCCTCGATGATGCCGGTGCCCAGTCCAGCTTTCGGCGCATCCCTGCCCGCGGGCATGCCGGTCCCGTTATCGGTAACCGACAGGGTCCATTCATCGCCGGTGGAGTGGTAGGCGATCACGATCTTCCCCAAAGACTGTTCATTGAAGGCGTGCTTGAGCGCGTTGATGACGAGTTCCGTCACGATCAGCCCCAGGCTGACCGATATGTCAGCGCTGACGGCGCTATCATCGACATCGACCTCGATGGAAAGCCGCTCCGGATCCTCGATCATCGAGGCGCCGAGGCTCTGCGAAAGCTGGGTCAAATAGGTTCGCAGCTCCACGATCCCGCTGGTCGAAGCCGAAAGTTGGCGTTGCAGCGCAGCGATCGACATCACACGGTTGTGCGCGTTGTGAAGATGCCCGCGCACTTCCTCCGACTGGACCCGGCGTGCACTCTGCATCAGGACGCTGGCAATGATCTGGAGGCTGTTGGCAACCCGGTGCTGGACTTCCTGCAGCAGGACCGCATTCTTGCGAACCAGATCATCCTTCAGCCGGGACTCCGCGCGCGCGTCCGTGACATCGGTCACGGCCAGCAGGAGGCGGACCTCCCCCTTGGCGCCGTCATCCAGCGTGCGGGCGTTGACGACCAGATTCCGAACGCTCCGGTCCGGCCTATGGAGGTCGAGTTCGTAAGCTTCGATCTGGGCGCTTCCGGAAGCTGTCGCAGCAAGCAGGGACACGAGCTTGGGCAGCGCCCATTCCCCCTTTCCCAGTTCGGCCAGCGGTTTGCCGGGAACCGTCGCCGGATCAATTTCGAAAGACCGGCAGAAGGAGGCGCTCGCGGCGATCACCTTCAGTTCGCGTGTCAGAAACAGCAGCGGCTCGTGAGACGAGACCACGATCGCCAGCGCGCTGGCCGCTTCGAAGTGTGTCGTTGGCGTTTTTGGCATGACTAGGCCCTCAAGGGCCGGAGACTCACGGCGTGAGACTTTGTTCGGCAGGCGCGCCGCCCTTCAAGAGCCCTCAACCCGCGCCTTGACGACCCTTAACACGCCCGGCGCAGAATACCCACCGTCGCGGTTCCGGGGCGGTAAGGCAGGCCGGGCCGGCTACGCCACGCCCCCGCCGGGATATGGACTCTCGACCATTTCCCGCCACAGTGCGGCGGCAAAAGTATTTGAAAGGAAACGCCCCCATGGACCTTCAACTCAAAGGCAAGAACGCACTCATCCTTGGCGGCACGCGCGGCATCGGGCGCGCAATCGCGGATACGCTCGCACAGGAAGGCGCGAATGTCGGCGTGTGCGCGCGCAATGCTGAGCAGGTCGCCGCCGCCGCGGCAGATCTGAAAGCCCTCGGCGTCAAGGCGACCGGCGCCAGCGTTGACGTCACTGACGGCGCTGCGCTCAAGGACTGGATCGCCTCGGCCGCTTCCGAACTCGGCGGCCTCGACATCCTAGTCTCGAACGCCGGCGCCATGGCCCAGGGCAACGACGTCGACGCCTGGGAGAAGAACTTCCAGCTCGACGTGCTCGCCGCCGTCAATGCCTTCGACGCCGCCCACCCCTTCCTCGAAAAGGCCGCGCAGAAGTCAGGCGACGCCGCCTTCGTGATCATCTCCTCTATTTCGGCTGCGATGGCAGACCGCGCCGATAGCTACGGCCCGATCAAGGCGGCGCTGATCCACATGGCCAAGGGCCTCGCCCGCCAGCACGCCAAGGCCGGCATACGGGTTAATGTCGTCTCGCCCGGCATGGTCTTCTTCGAAGGCGGCGTCTGGGACATGGTCAAGACCAACGCGCCGGACTTCTTCGCCCAGGCCAATGCCCGCAACCCCACCGGGCGCTGCGCCACGCCGCAGGAAATCGCCAATGCGGCCGTCTTCCTCGCGAGCCCCCTCTCCTGTTACACCACGGGATCGAACCTGATCGTCGACGGCGCCGTCTCCAGCCGGGTGAACTTCTAGGCGCGATCACGAATCCGTGACCCGCACGCGGCCAAGTGCCTCGCCGATCCTGCGCATGTCACTTATGCCAAGATTAATGCTGCCAGCGCGACGGACATTCGCGTCTGAAACGTTTATACATGACCTTCCGGACTTAAAGCGCCCAAGGCCGTCATTGCCTTGATCGGTAAGGTTCATCGTCTATCTGTCGAGGAACATGACAACGTTATCCGCCGTCCGCCCGGCCCGCCTCGCGGGAGTCGCGCTCGCTGCCCTCATGGCGGCGGCCTGCGCCGGCGTGCCTGCGGCGCCCGTGACGGCCAGCCCGGACCTCGACACCGGCCCCGGTTTCACCGCCCTGTCCGGGGGCGCAGCGCCTGAATCGGCCTGGTGGACCGGATT
>JBGTKN010000370.1:0-3807 GCA_041744615.1 Hyphomonas sp.
GGCCTAACCCGCGCCTTGCCGCGGGCCCGGCGCGGCGCCTACACGGCCGCCCGCGACCATCCCCTCGGCCTAACGCGCCGCGAGCAGGATGTGCTGGCGCTGATCGTCAAGGGCTACTCTAATCGCGAAATCTCCGAAGCCCTCGGCCGCTCCCCGCGCACGGTGGAACACCATGTATCGTCCGTGCTGGCCAAGCTGGGTGCCGCCAACCGCATGGGCGTGATGCTGCGTGTGCAGAAGGAGCCGTGGTTGCTGGGGTAGGGAGCGAGAGCCGCCACTCAACCCGTCGCGAGGTCGAACAATCGTATACGGCTTTCCGAGCCACCCCGCCTCGCGGGAGAGGAGGGGCCCGCCGCCAAGATGGTGGGAAGTGAGGGGCTTGAGGCAGGTCGCTACCGCCCCAACCGGCGCCGGAACTCCTCATACCGGAAATCCGAGATCATCTCGACGCGCCCGTCTTCCCACCGGATGGCGAGGTTCGCGAGCGGGGTGCCGTTGAACGTGTTCGTCTTCACGAAGGCATAGTGCATCTGGTCGGTGAAGATGATCTCGTCTCCGGGCGCCAGGGGCTTATCGAAGGAATAGTCGCCGATGATGTCGCCGGTCATGCAGGTCTTGCCCCCGAACCGGTACGTGTATGGATGTTCGCCCGCCGCGCCGGCGCCGATCACGTCCGGCCGATAGGGCACTTCCAGCACATCCGGCATGTGGGTCGACGCGGACGCATCGAGGATCGCGAGGTCCATAGCGTTCCAGTGCAGTGCCAGCACGGTTGCATGTAGTTCACCGGTGTTCACCACAAGCCCCGCGCCCGGCTCGAGGATCACCTCGACGCCGAAGCGCGCCTTGAACGCCTTGATCGCCGCGATCAGCTTGTCGACATCATAGCCGGGCTTGTTGAGGAAATGCCCGCCGCCGAAATTCACGGCTTTCACCTGCGCGATGTACGCCGCGAAATGCTCGGACACATATTCGATCAGGCCGACCGAGCCTTCATGCAGGCTCTCGCACAGCGCATGCACATGGAAGATGTCGACGCCGGACCAGTCGACCTGCGCCAGCTTTTCCGGCAGTTCGCCGAAGCGGCTGGTGGGGGCGGTGGGATTGTAGAGATCGCCGCCGAGCGTGGCATTTGAATAGCCCGGGTTCACCCGCAGGCCGACATGGCACCCGGCATCGCGGGCGATGTCGCCAAACCGGGCAAGCTGCTCAGCCGAATTGAAATAGATGTGCTGCGCCACTTTCGTCAGTCGGCGGACTTCGTCTTCAGTATAGGCCGGCGAATAGACATGCACTTCCTTACCGAACTCCGCGTGGCCCATGATCGCCTCATGCTCGCCGGACGCGGTGGTGCCATCGAGGTAATCCCGCATCAGCGGAAACGCCGCCGGCATCGCGAAGGCTTTGGTCGCCAGCAGGACCTTGCACCCCGCCTCCTCGCGCACGTGCTTCGCCGTCTCCAGGTTTTTCCGGAGTCGCAAGGTGTCGAGCACGAAGCAGGGGGTTTGAATAGAAGCCATTTTTTATCCGCTCATCCCGCCGAAAGCCGGGATCCAGTGCCAAAAATCAATTCATCTGCCACTCTGGATCCCGGCTTTCGCCGGGATGAGCGGAAGTTGAGGGCTTAAGTCACCACCTCAAACAACTCATCCTGATCGCCGGGACCAATATCGATGATCGTCGTCGGCAGGCCGCGTTCCGCCACATCGTCCAGGAAGGGCTTGGGCGGGAACTGCTCCACGTTGAACACGCCGGGGCCTTTCCAGATGCCGCGGAAGAACATCGCCGCGCCGGAGACCGGCGGCACACCCGTGGTGTAGGAAACAGCCTGCGCGCCGACTTCCTTGTTGGTCTCGGCATGGTCGCAGACGTTATAGAGCATCTTGGCAATCTCCTTGCCACCCTTCCGCCCACGGACGATCACGCCGATGGAGGTCTTGCCGGTATAATTCTCGGCCAGCGACGAGGGCGGCGGCAGCAGGTCGCGCAGGAATTCCATCGGCACGATGTCCATACCCTTGTGCTTGATGGGCTCTAGGGAAATCAGACCGATCGATTTGAACACTTCGAGGTGCTTGATGTAGGCGTCGCCGAACGTCATCCAGAAGCGAATCTGCTTCAGGCCTTTGATGTTCTTCACCAAGCTTTCCTCTTCCTCATGATAGATGAGGAAGGATTTGCGTGGGCCGACTTCCGGATAGTCCACCATTGTCTTGATCGACAGTGCGGGGATCTCGATCCACTCGCCCTCTTTCCAGTACTTGCCGTCCTGCGTCACTTCCCGCAGGTTGATCTCCGGGTTGAAGTTCGTCGCAAACGTCTTGCCATGGTCGCCGGCATTGCAGTCGACGATGTCGATATAGTCGATCTCGTCGAACAGGTATTCCTGAGCATAGGCGCACCAGACGTTCGAGACGCCGGGATCGAACCCGCAGCCGAGGATGGCGGTGAGGCCCGCGGCTTTGAACCGCTCCTGGTAGGCCCACTGCCAGGAATATTCGAACTTCGCGACTTCCCGCGGCTCATAGTTCGCGGTGTCCAGATAGTTCACGCCCGCCTCGAGGCAGGCGTCCATGATCGGCAGGTCCTGATACGGCAGTGCCATGTTGATCACGAGGTCCGGCTTCACCTTCCTTATGAGGGCCACTGTTGCGGCCACGTCATCGGCGTCTACCTGCGCAATCTCGATCGGCGTCACGCAGTCCTTCGCCACCTTCTCGCAACTCTCGAGACGCCGCGAGGCCAGCGTGATGTGTTTGAATGTCTTGCGGTCCATCGCGCATTTCTTGGCGACGACCGAGCCGGCGGCGCCGGCGCCGATGATGAGAACAGTGTCCATAAGAGCAGACTCCCGGGAGGGGTGAAAAGGATGGCCTCCCTTAGGATAGTTCGGCCGGACGGGCTAGAAGGGGGGCTAGATAGGGCGCACCGGCCCGTGGCACAATGACGGGGTTGCTCAGGGGAGAGCCGCCATGATTGCCAGCACACCGCCGCCGCCCTACTGGGCGGTCATCTTCACCGCCGTGTTCAGCGGTAAGGACGGCGCCAATTACGAGACCATGGGCGGCCGGATGGTCGAACTCGCCCACCAGCAGCCGGGTTTTCTCGGCTACGAGACCGCGCAGGCCGAGGGCAACGCCGAAATCACCATCTGCTACTGGGACACCGAGGCAAACCTGCGCGCCTGGAAGCAGAACGAGGAACACCTGGAAGCCCAGCGCCAGGGGCGCGAAACCTGGTATTCCGGCTATTCCATCCGCATCGTGAAGGTCGAGCGGGCCTACGGGTTCTGATCAAATTTCGTGGCGGATGCATCCTTTCGAGCCCCGGCGCGTTGGTGCGGAGGGACTGATCCCTGAACATGGGAATAATGACATGACAATTGAGAGCCTACTGATTTTCCTCCTCATCGGCGCCATCGCCGGCTGGCTGGCCGGCGTGATCGTCAAGGGCTTCGGCTTTGGCCTCGTCGGTAACATCGTCGTCGGCATCGTCGGTGCGTTCGTGGCCGGCCTGCTCTTCCCCGCCATCGGTTTCGGCCTCGGCGGCGGCATCTTGGCCTCCATCCTGCACGCCACCATCGGCGCGGTGGTCCTGCTGATCATCATCCGTGTCCTCAAGCGCGCTTGACCTCGAAGTACATCCTGGAGCCCCTCTCCCTCGGAGGCTACGGCATTCACACATCGTAGTTGCAAGGTTTGAGGAAGTCTGATTCGTATTTTCCAAATCGGGAGGACGA
This sequence comes from Hyphomonas sp., assembly GCA_041744615.1. Lineage (GTDB taxonomy): Bacteria > Pseudomonadota > Alphaproteobacteria > Caulobacterales > Hyphomonadaceae > Hyphomonas. The sequence continues at coordinate 3,740 of JBGTKN010000370.1, forward strand.
CATGGATCGGACGTTGGGCCATTTTGGTGATCATCGGCTGGAAAAAGGGGGGCCTTTCTTCTTGGGCG
>JBGTKN010000371.1:0-2404 GCA_041744615.1 Hyphomonas sp.
CTCGCCGGCAAGGTCAGCCTCAGCCGGCCAGTCCCGCGCCGGGCCGGACGCGGCAACCGACAAATCTGTGGCCGCCATCAGGCGCAGCTCGGCGGGCGGCGGTGAGCACGCGGCCAGAAGCAAGGCTGTCAGACAGGCTGACCGTATTGGCATCGGTGAAGGGTCCTTGTGCCGCCGGTGACGTGTTGCGTCCGGCAATCGACCGGCGGCGTCAACGCAACTCGCCCCGCGGGTTAGGCACTGTGCGCGCGATGCAGCCGCAGGGGGAATGGTGATTGCCATTGCCTGCTTTCCAAGCCGGGATGGGGCCGCTAAGCCTGCTGCCGGGTGCAAACAAGCGGGAGCGCAGGAAACCATGCCGGCTGGGTACGATTGGGGATGGGACAATGGCCGTGCGCTGATCGGCATGGCACTGATCTACGCACTCTGCTGGGTGCTGTCGGAAAAGAAAAAACTGTTCCCGTGGAAGATCGTGCTCGGCGCCACCGCCATGCAGTTCGCGTTTGCGCTGATCCTGTTCGGCATTCCGGTTGTGCGCGAGATCCTGTTCAGGGCGAACGATGTGGTCGGCGGTCTGCAGGCCGCGACCCGCGCCGGTACGAGTTTCGTGTTCGGCTATGTCGGCGACAACGCCGCCGCCAGCGAACTGATCGGCGGCTCCGCGCCGCCTCTTTTCTTCTTCCAGATCCTGCCGATCATCATCGTCGTCGCGGCCCTGTCCGCCATTCTCTGGCACTGGCGCATCCTGCGCTGGATCACCAATGGATTCGCCTTCGTCTTCCGGCGGGGCATGGGGCTTGGCGGGGCCACCTCGCTTGCGGTTTCAGCCAACGTATTCATGGGCATGACCGAAGCCCCGGTTCTGATCCGTCCTTATATCAAAGGCATGACGCGGTCCGAACTGCTGATCATGATGACCGCGGGGTTCGCCACCATCGCCGGGTCCGTGCTCATCGTGTACGGAGCATTCCTCGAAGGCAAGATGGCCAACCCGCTGGCCCAGCTGCTGACTGCCTCGATCATGGCGGCGCCGGCTGCGGTCGCGGTAGCGCTCACGATGATCCCGGAATCCACGCCTGCCGATCGGCGCGTGCAGGACCCCGATTTCAATTACGCCTCCACAATGGACGCGTTCTCGACCGGCGCGACCGACGGTCTCAAGATCGTCTTCAATATTGCCACGATGCTGATCGCCGCGCTGGCGCTGCTCTGGCTGGTGAATGCCGGTCTCGGTGCTTTCCCCGACGTCCTAGGCTCGCCCCTGTCGATCGAGCGTGTGCTCGGCTGGATCTTCGCGCCGCTGATGTACATGGTCGGCGTACCCTGGGACGAGGCGGCAAAGTCCGGCTCGCTGATGGGGGTCAAGACCGTGCTGACGGAGTTCGTCGCTTTCATCCAGCTTGCCGAGATTCCGGTCGGTGACATGGATCCGCGCACACGCATCATCACCGCGCACGCGATTTGCGGCTTCGCCAATTTCGGATCGATGGGCATCCTGATCGGCGGCCTGTCGATCGTCGAACCGGATCGCCGCGAAGATTTCCTCGGCCTCGCCTGGCGCACATTGCTGGCCGGCACATTGGCGACCTGCCTGTCGGCCGCGGTTGTCGGGGCGCTGCCATACCAGCTGTTTGCCGGCGCCTGAGACCACCGATCAGCCGCGCTGATTCTTCGCTTGAGGAAAACAGCGTGGCGCGCGTCGCGGATTTTCGCCACAAGCTGCGCGGTTGCCAGTGGGCGAGGATTGCGTTGTGCCGTTCGTCATCGATGAAGTCTTTGTCTGGCTGATCGTCATCGGATTCCTGGCCCAGATGGTCGATGGCGCGCTGGGGATGGCGTACGGTGTCATCTCGACCACGGCCATGCTGGTACTCGGTATTCCTCCTGCTCTGGCGAGCGCCAATGTGCATGCAGCAGAAGTCTTCACCACCGCCGCCTCTGGCACGTCGCATGCGATCGCAGGAAACGTAGACTGGAATGTGTTCTGGCGGCTTGCCCTGTTCGGTTCTGCCGGGGCTGTTATCGGCGCATTCATCATCAGCCACGCAGACACGGATTTCATCCGGCCGTTTATTGCGGCCTATCTGTTGTTGATGGGCGTCATCGTCATCTGGAAAGGCCTGCGCCCGACCGGCAGTCCGCCGAAAATCGGGAGGGTGCGCATCCTCGGCTTTGCGGGCGGAATGGCCGACGCGATTGGCGGCGGCGGATGGGGACCTGTCGTCACGTCAAACCTGATTGCACGCGGCGGCGAACCGAGCCGCATGGTCGGCACAGTCAACCTGGCGGAATTCGTCGTCACCGTTGCCGCTAGCCTCGCCTTCCTGATTGCGCTTGGTCCCACCTTTGGCAAGGCGGCGCTGGCGCTCCTGATCGGCGGCGTTGTGGCCGCGCCAAGTGCCGC
>JBGTKN010000372.1:0-2816 GCA_041744615.1 Hyphomonas sp.
CACGCGCGAATTACCTCCGGCGTATGACACAGACACGCCCGCGCCTGCTCGCTTTTGAAACGATTCGCAATTTCCGGGATTTCGGGGGTTATGATAGCCGGTTTGGCGGACGGGTGCGGATGGGGCGGCTTTACCGGTCCGGGCACCATGCCGAGGCGAGCGAAGATGAACTCGCCAAGATGGACGCGCTCGGCATTTATGTGCAGGCGGACCTGCGCCGGCCGGATGAACGTGAGAAGCAGAAGAGCCGGTTCGCGGCGCCGGTGGTGATCACCCATGACGGCGGACGCGAAACCGAGGCGCCGCACATGCGCTTTCTCAGCCAGGTCAGCGTGGACGCCGCAACGGCCGACCAGTGGATGACCGAATATTACGTGGCGGCGCCATTCAAGGCGCATCATCAGGCTCTGTTCCGCGACTGGTTCGTCAAACTGGCTGACGCGCCGGGCGAGGCGGCGGGGCTGGTGAACTGCGCGGCAGGCAAGGACCGAACGGGCATCCTGTGTGCGCTGACGCATCACATCCTGGGCGTCTCCGAAGCGGATATTCGGAATGACTATGATCTGACCAACGAAGCGGTGGGCGTGAACCAGCGCCTGCCGGAGGCTGCGGCCTATTTCAACCAGATGATTGGCAAGGCCTATCCCGACGAAGTGTACCGGCCGTTCATGGGCGTGCACCTTAAGTATCTGGACAAGGCCTTCAGCGCGATCAACGCGAAGGCGGGCTCGCTGGACGGCTATCTGCTGGACGTGCTGAACGTTGATGCCGCCTTGCAGGCCGAGCTGCGGGCTAAGCTGATCGAGGTTTGAAGCCCGGGCGCCTGCGTCTGCCGCCTTCACACGCTGTTCATCTCCGTTAAGGTTTTCGTTCAGGCTGCTGCCAGAAGGAAAGCCGACGCCGTTGCGATTCCTCGGGAGGATCTTCGAATCAGCCCGCGAGCTTGGTATCGGGCTCGCGCGCTGGACGACGCGGGTGCCGGCCGTGGCGGTGAAGGGCGGGCAGCGCCGGACGCTGGGTGTGTTTCTGCTGATCGCGGCGGCGCTGTATTTCGGGACCTTGATCTGGTTCGGCTGGTTGAACGGCGCGCTGCTGATCAATGGGAAGGCGCGGTGGAATGCGTTCCAGTTCGCCGATCAGCGCGCCAAAGCCGTGGCCATGTATGACAGCGAGGGGCGGTATTTCGGCATTGTGCATCCGGAAACCGAGAGCGATCACCTGGGCGAGTTCGAGCGCGCCGATCTGACCCCGTTCAATACCTCGCCCGACCACAAGGCCGTGCCGGTGGCGGAAGCGCCGCCCTATTTCTGGCGGTGCGTGGTGTTCACCGAGGACCGGCACCGTGGCGAATGGCGCAACCGCAACGGCGTGGATGCGCTGCATCTCGCGCGCTTGCCGCTCAGCTCGCGCGGCGGCTCGACGATCGAGATGCAACTGGCGCGCTCGATGTGGAAGATGCATTCGCGCAATTCGAACCCTTTGCTGCGTAAGTTTCATGAGCTGAGCGAGGCGCCGGTGCTGAACCGGTATCTGGTGAAGGGCGGCGACACGCGCGGGCTGGAGCGCTGGTTCTCGCAGCACGTTCCGCTGGTGCAGGGCGGGGGCGACGAGCAGGGCAGCATCTATGGCGTCTATGCGGCAGGGCAGTTCCTGTTCGCCAAGCGCGCCGAGGAACTGGACGCGGCGGAGCAGCTGGTGCTGGCAGCGGCAGTGCGGCGGCCGATTGCCTGGCCGGCGAGCGAGGAGCGGCGGGCCGAGATCCTGTATGACCTGATCGGTGTGGAGGAAGACAAGCGAAGGGCGATGCTGTGCGCGAGCGATGAGGCGCGCCTGGCGGATGGCACTCAAGTGATTGAAGACAAGCGGGTACGGGTGGCAACGCGGGCGCGGCTGTCCGCGCTGCGCGCGCCGGCGAATGTGGGCCAGACCGATCCGGCCTTTCTCGAGATCCTGCGGCAAGGCGGGATGACGGCAGAGGCACCTTTGCTGGCACCGATGCGGCTGGCGAAGGAGCTCGCGCCGAACCTGCAGAGTGAGGTGGTGGCGGAACTGACCGACCTTCTGGCGCCGGTGGGCGAGGCGGTGGTGACCAAGGCGGTAGAGGCGGTGCCAGCCAAACGTCAGCCGACACGGCTGCAGGGCACCCATCCCTGGCGCGGGAAGGTCCGCGAGGTCGAGGTGACGCTGGACATAGCTACCAATTCCGAGTTCCGGGCGCGGGCGCGCGAGGCGGCGATGACGTTGGGCGAGGCGCTGGAGGAGACCGGGCGCTACCGCAAGGGCGCACTGCCGCAACGGGTGGTCAACGCGCTGGGAAGCCTGAGCGTTTTGGATGGTGACACGCCGCTGGTGATCGCGGCCGCCGACGAGATGGGCCGGATCGTCCGGTATTACAATACCTCGGCCGTGACAGCCTATTCCGGGTACGGAGCAACGCGGCCAATGATGCGCGGCTTCGGGCGCGGGGCCTATGACAGAACTTACGAGACGCGGCCGGTGGGATCGGTGGCGAAGCTGGCGGCGGCGTTGCTGCTGGCGGAAGCTGGGGCGAGCGATGCCGGAAGGACGGTGAGCAATGCGTGCATGCCGGGGTTGCAGCAGCGGTGTGCGACGTCTGTAGTGGGCGCGACACCGGCCCGCGTGACACTGAGCCGGGCTTTCGGATCGTCGCTGAACCCGGCGATCGTGCGCGCACTTGGCGAGGGCACGACATTGGCACGGACGATCGAGCTGATGGACACGCTGGGCTTTTATTTGCCGGAGCGCCACCGGCAAACGCCGCTGGCGACGAACCTGGCGCTCGGCCGGTTTGCAGG
>JBGTKN010000373.1:0-2739 GCA_041744615.1 Hyphomonas sp.
CCGCGCCCGCCGGCCTTTGCCCAGGCGCTTAGCGATTTCGAGTCAATCCTCCAGTATGCGCGCGAGGCGCGCTTTGAAGTGACCACGGAGCGCGATGCCGACGCTGAATCGGTTGCGCGTCTCGGCCTCAAGGGGTCCTACCGCCAGTTTGTCGGCTTCCGGCGTACGGGACGCCAGCCGCCGCTGGCCATCACGGCGGTCTATGTGCGGCGTAGTGTGGCCCCCGATGCCGCGACGCTCGCCGCCCTTTCCGGCTCGATCTCCGAATGGATCGAACGCACGCATGGCCTCAGCATCGACCGGGTGTTTCAACGCATGGAGGCCGTCGCGCTCAACGCAAGCCAGGCCAAGAGGCTTGGTGTGGAAACAGGATCACCCGCGCTCAGGACTGTGCGGCGATACAATGATGCGAGCGGGGATCAGATACTTCTCTCCGAGAGCCTTCATCCCGCAGGCCGCTTCGCCTACGAAATGCAGCTCGAACGAAAACGCTAGAGTGCGCGCTCCCGGGATTCGCGGCCGGGAACTTCAGGCATGGCCAGAGAAAGCCTGCTGGCGCGGAGCTTCAGCGCACCGGGCGCGCCTTCTCAGGCTACCCGCTGTTCGTCGCACAGCGTCCGGCGAAACAGCCTGCCCTCCCTGAACCAGTGCCAGGTGCGCGCACGGTACTGTCCGCCCTCTCCCATCACGATCACTTCGACAAAATGGGCTCCGGGTTCATCCTTGCGCTGAAGGTTGAGCAGAACGACGCCGTCGGAGGTCTCCCAACTGCGCCCCGCGAACGTCGGCGTATCGAACCAGACATGGTCCCCGCGCAGGCAGCCTTCAAAGGCGGCGCGTGTGACGTGTCCTGTCTCGTCGGTGAGCTCGATCCGCTGGCTGTAGAAGACAGGACCGGTTTCGGGAAAATCGCACCAGACCTTCGATCTCAGCACCTGTTCTTGGGCGCCGCCGGGACCGAGATGGCGATAGGTGCCTTCCCAGACGCCCGCATGGGCGCGGTGGGCCGGAAACATGTCGCTCACAGCGTGCCACGCTGCTTCAGCCGGCTGATTTCGTCAGGGCTCAGTCCGGCTTGCACGGCGATCTCCTCGCTGTCTTCTCCGAATTCCGGAACACGGGTGGACGGACGAGCCGGCTCCTTTGCAAACCGGATCGGGGGGCCGACATGGCGCCTGCCGGCTGCGTCGGTGAAGACCATGCCGCGTTCTGCCGTGAACGGATCTTCGAAGGCGTCCTTCAGGCTCCGGGTCCAGCTCCAGCAGCAGTCGACACCGGACAGGAATTCCTGCCAGTGCGACAAGGGCTGCGCCTGGAAGGTCGACCTGAAGAACGCGCGCAGCGGCGCCTGCGCCGGTCCGGGAGGCTGTCTTGCACAATCGAGAAGATCCGGGCGTTTCAGCGCGGCAAGGAGGTTCTCCGCAAACTTCACCTCGGAGCCGCCGATCACCAGAAACTCTCCGTCGGACGTTTCATAGATATTGTACATCGCGCTGCCGCCGAAACTGCGCATGTCCTTGACCACTGGCGAGCGGTTCTCACCAAAGACCGGGCCGAGCACGTTCGGGGTCCAGGCAATGGCGGCGTCGTACATGGCCATATCGATATAGTCGCCCTCGCCGGTCGTCCCGCGCCGATAGAGCGCCATGAGGATCGCCGAAAGCGCCATCAGTGAGGACGCCGCGTCTGCAAAGGGAATGCCCGGCATGGCCGGTCGGTCATCTTCGAGGCCACGGTTGAGATCGACGAGGCCGGCCATGCCCTGAACGGTGAGATCATGGGCGGGCTTCTGGGCGAGAGACGAGGCCTGTCCAAAGGCGGAGATGGAACAGTAGACGAGCCGCGGGTTGCGTGCGGCGAGGGTCGCATAATCGGCTCCAAGACGTTTCATGACACCCGGCCGGAAAGCTTCGACAAACACATCCGACTGGTCGGCCAGACGCAGCAGGATATCCAGCCCGGCTTCGTCCTTGAGATTGAGCTTCAGGCTGCGTTTGCCGCGCGCGATGTTCCGAAACCACACGGAGATGCCGTCGGGGGTTCTCTCGCCGATATCGCGCACCGGCTCACCGGTCCCGTTGGCAGGCTCGACCATGATCACGTCGGCGCCGTGATCGGCCATCATCATGGTCATGTGCGGCCCGGGCAGGAAAGCCGAGAGGTCCAGAACCTTCAGCCCTTCGAGTTTCATGGGTTGAACTCGCGATCATGTTCACCGAGCCGCGGCGCGCGGGCAAGCGGCGGGCGGGCGCCGTTGACCCGGAACGGGGAGGCAAGGGCCTTGTGTCGGCCCTCGCAGGACGGATGGGCGACTTCGGTTGTCATGCCGGTTTCAGCCACGAAAGACGTACCCAGTGCATCCGCGAGTGACAGGACCGGCGCAAAAGGCACATGACCGCCGAGGCGCTCCGTCCATTCGCGCGATGTCATCGCGAGCATAACGGCGTCCACCGCATCGGTCAGCGCGGCAAGGTTTTGCCGCCTTGCCTCGATCCCTGCGAAGCGTGGATCTGCCGCGAGATGTCCGGCGCCGGCACGCTGGCACCAGAGATCCCAGAACTTCGGCGTCTGGCACATCAGCAGGCCCCAGCCATCGGCGGTGCGCACGAGCTGCGACGGGGCGATGGACGGATGCGCGCCGCGCGGCAGGCGTTTGATCTGGTGTCCCCGGTTCAGGTACCAGGTTGCGGGATAGGACAACTGGTGCAGGGCGGTATCGAACAGGCAGACATCGATATC
>JBGTKN010000374.1:0-1618 GCA_041744615.1 Hyphomonas sp.
GGGACTTTCCCGGGCAAGACGAGTGTTCTCCCGGTCACGATCCGCAACGCCTGCCCGGTCAATTTCACGCTGCGAAACATCAGCGAGCAGACCTTCCAGAATGTCAGCGACGTCATCCGGATCGAACGCGGCGGTGAGACCAGGCTGTCTGTCCGCATGGGCGAGGTCACAGACCAGGTCGACCTCAGCTTTGAAGTTCTCAACACTCAGGTCGGTTTTCGCAAATCTCTCGAGTTTGGCCTGTCAGCGCCAATTGCCGTTACTCCGACCTCCGCGCGCTGACAGACGGGCGAGGCCAGTGGCAACCGGCACCTGCAGCACCGGGCAGTTTCTTCGAAACGCCCCGGTGCTGCAGTTCGTGATTCTGTCGCGGCGTTTTTTTGCGAAACCGGCTCCCGCTTTTCGGAACGCCGCTCTAATACACGATGAGCCCCGCATAGGGATCAGGCCGGCGGTACTCAACCGCGCCCGTCCAGCCGTTCACGCGCGGCTCGAGGATTTCACCCGCTTCTGCACCCTCGCCGGACGTGTCCGGGAAATGGCCGAACACAGGCGCCGCCCGGACCGGGTTGCCCCAGGCATCACGCAGGCCGCACCAGGCATAGGGCGCACACGGATTGCCATAGACCGGAAGCGATGCGCGCGGCGATGGTGCGCTCCCTGCGTCAGGGCGGCTTCGCGCACCGCCCAAAGGGTCAGAGATTTGCGCATAGGCCTGCGCCGTGCCGGGGATCAGAAAAAGTACCGATACGAGAAAGGGTCGAATGTCCATGGTCAGTCTCCAGAAGAAGCGTCAGGCCGCAGGGAGCTGCCTGTCTCTTCCTCAGGCGAAGGCGCCCCGGAAACCGGGTCAGTCTTTTCCTGTTTTTCGTCCCTCCATTCGGCCCAGGCGTCAAAGTACGTGAACGTCTGCGAACAGCCCGGCGGATGCGCCGCCGGATCGACAGGGCTCATGAGCGCATTGGCAATCGCCGCCCTCATATAGCGCTCCTTCTCCGGCGCACTGAAGAAGGACACGCCATTCGGATTGAGCGCGGCCTCAAACGCAGGATCGGCAGCAGACAAGTATAGGTAGCTCTCGGACGCCTGCGCGAATTCGGCCGCGAGCGCTGCCGCCGGCTTGCGGTCCGTCCAGCGCGTTGTGCAGCTGACTTCGCGCGCCGGGTCTACAGGTCCGGCCGCTTCAGCCGCCCGCCAGCCCTTCAGGATGGAGTCGAGGTTAGTCGTCCGATCAGGATCATAGACGGCGGCGTTCCTTGGCCAGAAAGGCTCGCGCAGCCAGGTGTCGGTGAGAAAGCGCGCATGGTCCTCTTCGCTCCCCGTGAAATGCCCTTTCGCTATCTTGCGGGCATACGCCGCGCGTTCTTCGTCGCCCGCGAGGTAGCGAACCGTCATCCGGTCAAAGACCTCCTCGAGGCGCGGATCGACGCTAATGTACCAGGCCTCTACTTCAGGATTATGGGACAGAGGGCCCATGCTGGCATAGAGCGCGTCGAGGCTTTCCTCGTATTGCCGGGCCATGTCTGCCAAAGGCTCTGCGGCGTCCCCCACCGGCTCGGCAGCCGCGCCGAGGCTCGCTGCCATCACCATCACGCTGGCCCCGAAGGCCGTCTTCAAA
>JBGTKN010000375.1:0-1647 GCA_041744615.1 Hyphomonas sp.
AGGGCCGACAAAGCTGAGACAAGCTGGGCATAGTGGTTGATGGTTACATCAGCGGCAATTGCTTCGACTGTTTCCGCCTCGTAGCCGAAGGTCACGAACACGAAGGGCAGTCCGGCATTCCGGGCTGCCCTTTCGTCTGTCCGGCTATCACCGACGAACAGCGCCCGATCCGGATCGCCGCTGGCGGCCGCGATGGTTTCATACACATGGTCAGCGTGGGGCTTTCGGTTCGTCGCCCGGTCGGCGCCGAACACAACGTCGAACTGGTCGGTCAGGCCGAGTGCCTCCAGCAGGCGGACACTCAGATCCTGGCGCTTGTTGGTGCACACGGCGAGCGTGGCGCCGGCTTCGCGAAGAGCGTCCAGCGCGTCCACAGCGCCCTCGAATGGCCTCGAGCCGATCGCGATATTGTCGACGTAATAGGCAATGAAACGTTCGAACGCCGCATCCATCTCTGTAGCGGATAAAGCAGCGCCCTGAGTCCTAATGCCGGTTTCGATCATCGCGCGGGCCCCGTGCCCGATCATCTCGGCGACCTCCCCCAGCGGCACTGGCGCGAGGCCCATGCCTGTCAGCACATGGTTCAGCGCGCCGAGCAGGTCCGGCGCCGTATCGACCAGTGTGCCGTCGAGATCGAACAGGATCGTCCAGCCTTCGAAACCGCCTGATTGCTCGTCATCCATGCCGGGTTCGCCCTCGCCAAGCTGCGGGGTTTCGTCTAGGCGATGGGGCGAATTAAAGCGAGAGGGAGCCTGAATTTGACCCAAGCGCCGAAACAGCGCGCCGCTGTCATCCTCGCGGCCGGAAAGGGCACGCGGATGAAGTCCGCCTTGCCGAAAGTGATGCATGAAGTGGGCGGCCGGCCGATGATCGATTGGTCGATCGCGCTGGCCCGCGAGGTGGGCTGCGCCCGGACCGTGGCGGTGGTGCATCCCTCGCAGGACGGGCTGACCGCGCACCTGAAGGCGCACCATCCGGATGTGGGAATCGCCTTCCAGGACCCGCCGCAGGGCACCGGGCATGCCGTCCGCTGCGCCGAAGAGGCGCTGGCGGGATTCGATGGCGAACTGGCCGTGCTCTACGGCGACAGCCCGCTGGTGCCGGTGAAGGTGATTGAGGTCCTGTTCGGCAAGGTTGCCGGCGGGGCGCAGCTCGGCGTGCTGGGTTTCGAGGCGGCCGACCCTGGACTCTATGGCCGGCTGATCACTAATTCGGATGGCGACCTCGAGGCTATCGTCGAGGCCCGCGAGGCGACGCAGGATCAGCGCAGAGTGCGGACGTGCAACTCAGGGGTGATGGCGGGTCGCGCCAGGGAAATGTTCCGGCTTTTGCAAAAAATTACAAACGCCAATGCCAAGGGGGAGTATTATCTTACCGACCTGGTTGGCCTTGCCAGGGCCGAAGGCGGCCGCTGCGCTCTCGTGATCGCCGCCGAGGACGACCTCATCGGCTGCGATTCAAAGCCTGATCTAGCCAAGGCAGAAGGCATTTTTCAATCCCGGCGCCGAAAAGCGCTGATGGAAAGCGGTGTCACCCTGGTTGCGCCGGAAACCGTCTTCTTTGCACATGACACCGCCATCGCGGCGGATGTCGTGGTCGAGCCGCACGTCGTGTTCGGCCCCGGCGTGCGCGTGGCCGCCGGCGCGC
>JBGTKN010000376.1:0-11212 GCA_041744615.1 Hyphomonas sp.
CCGTCGAGAAGGATGGTTTCCGCGCCGCCGTCGGTGAACGCTTCGGCAGCGGGCTTGCGGGCATAGATCGCGTATTCGCCGCCCTCGCGGAAGCGCGTGTAATAGGCCCAGCCACCGTGGATTGCGGGCACCGAACTGTCATCTTCCTTGATGCGCCCGCGCATCTCGTTAAATAGCTCTTCGCGCAGCGCGGCGGTCGGGTCTTCCAGCCGGGCCTTGGTGTAGGCGTTCTCGGCTTCAAGATAGCCGCGGATCTCCGGCTTCAGTAGCGAGGGCTCGCGCATCACCTCCTGCCAGTTGTCATCCTTCAGCCAGTGATACGGATCGTTGCGCGTGCGGCCGACCTGCGTGATCTCATGGTCGACACGGGCGGCGACCGGGGGCGCAGGCAGCGTCGCCGCCGCCAGTTCAGCACTGTTCTTTGACATCATGCATCCGGATAAAAGAGTGGTGGCGGCCAGAAGGCCGGCGACGGGAGAAACAACACGCATCAGGGACTCCGCTTATCGATAAACGCGACACTGGATCACGCCGGCGGGGCCTGTCCAGTGTTTATTCGGAAGGGCGGAATTCCAGCACCGCGCCGTTGATGCACCAACGCTCACCGGTCGGCGGCGGGCCATCCCTGAAGACGTGGCCCTGGTGCAGACCGCAGGTTGCGCAATGGCATTCGGTGCGGGGATAGATCATCTTGAAGTCGGTGGAGGTGCCGATCGCGCCGGGATCGATGGGCTGCCAGTAGCTCGGCCAACCGGTGCCGGATTCGAACTTGTGCTCGGACGACCAGAGCGGCGTGCCGCAACCCTTGCAATGATAGATACCGGCGCGTTTCTCGTCCTGAAAATTGCCGGGAGTGAAAGCGCGCTCGGTGCCGTCCTTTACGCCGACGCGGTAAGCCTCGGGGTCGAGGATCGCGCGCCACTCGGCGTCGCTGCGTTCAATCCTGGTCTTGGTCATCGGGGGCGCTCCATCCTTAGTTCGCCCCCAATATAGGGACGGTATCAGCCGTAGAGAACGGTAATCGACTCAGCGACCAGCGCCGGGCGGTCCTTGCCCTCGATTTCGACGGTCGCTTCCATCTTCATCTGTTTGCCGCCGGACTTGGCTTCGACCGACAGGCATTTCTGGCGCAGGCGGACTTTCGAGCCGACCGGAACCATGTTGGTGAAGCGCACCTTGTCGGAGCCGTAGTTGATACCGCGGGTCACGCCTTCGACGCGCAGGACTTCCGAGCCGAGCATCGGCAGCAGCGACAGGGTGAGGAAGCCGTGGGCAATCGGGCCGCCCATTGCCTGCGTGGCCTTCTCGACATCGACGTGGATCCATTGATGGTCGCCGGTGGCGTCCGCAAACAGGTTCACGCGGTCCTGATCGATCGTGTGCCAGTCGGATACGCCGACTTCCTGGCCAACGAGCGATTCGAGATCGGCGTAGGCAATCTTACGGGGGTTGGCCATCGGGGTCCTCCTTGGTTGGGTTTTGCCTGTTGTGGCGCGGCCACGGCGCTTCCGCAAGGGTAACGGCGCGTCAATTGTGGCCCGCTTGACTGGCCGGCGCGCGGCCTCATTCTGGGGCCTTCGCAAAGAAACGGCGCCCGATGACACTTACCAGGCTCTTTTCGCTCCAGAAGGGCACACCGGGGCACGCGCGGCTGATCTATGCAGGCCTGCTCCTCGGTCTCGTGGTGCCCGGGCTCAACTTCGTTGCAGCGCTGCTGGCTTACCTGAACCAGGGGAAGGGCAGCGCCATGATCGAGCGCCACACGCTCAATCAGCTGCAGATCTTCTGGAAAAGCGTGGTCTATGTCGCGATCGGCCTCGTGCTCACCTGGTTCCTGATCGGCGTGCTGGTGATCATGGCGGCGGTCATCTGGTACATCCTGCGCATCGTCAAAGGCCTGCAGGCGCTGGCCGTAGATGCACCGCCGGAGAATCCGGAAAGCTGGCTTTTCTGATGCCTTGAATTTCCCGACTTGTTGGCCGACACTGCCTTTCCTGCTGCGATAGCAATCCACGCGCAGCCCGATTGAACAGGTGGGTACTCATGGCAATGACTCCGGAAGAGCGTGTGCGCGCAGAAGAGACCGCAAGGATACAGGCAGCGGCGCAGTCAAACGAGAATCGCGCGCAGGCGGCGAAGTTTTTCAAACGCATCTGGATGTTCGGGGGCATGGGCTTGTTGCTCATCGTCGCCGTATGCACCCTGGCAACGCGCTGAGACCTTCGCGGACGCGCGCGGAAGGGAAGGGGAAGCCGCCGTCCGATGCGTACGGCTGACGCCTTCAGGCGAGATGGCGGTCCAGCGCGGACAGAAAGCGCGCGATGTCGGTTTCCGAAGTGAACAGGTGCGGCGTGATGCGCAGGCGGTTGCCGCGTTTGGAGACGTAGATGTTCTCGGCCTTCAGTCGCGCCGTGAGGTCAGCGGGGGCATTGTCCGGCAGCAGCGCGCCGAGATAGTGCGGGCCCCGGCCCGACTCGGGCCCGGTGGTCAGCCCGCGCGTCTCCAGCGCCTCGGCCAGAGACCGGTTCTGGTGCGCCAAGGTCGCCTCGATGTTCGCCACGCCCCAATCGAGGATCTGCTGCACCGAGGCGTGCCATGCGGGCAGCAAGGCGAAGTTCGACCGCTCGCCCATGTCATAACGCTCCGCCCCCGGAGCATAGGCGTCGGTATAGTCGATCAGGCGCGAGAAATCGGACGCGCCTTCGCGGGTAATCCAGTTCTGCTCGAGCGGCGTGCCTCCGCGCCGGTGGGGCGCGGCATAGAGGAAGCCGGTCGCATAAGGCCCGAGCAGCCATTTGTAGCCCGCCGCGACGAGGAAATCCGGTTGTACCGCGCGCACATCCAGGACCATCGCGCCGCAGCTCTGCGTCAGGTCCAGCACCAGCGCTGCGCCTACCTCCCGGCACCGCGCGCCGACGGCGACGAGGTCGATGCGGGCTCCGTCCGTCCAGCGGACCTGCGGGCAGGCGACCAGTCCGGTGTCTGGCGTGATGGCGCCGAGCAGGGCTTCGGAGAGAGACTCGTTTCCGCGCGCCGCGACCGTTTCGATCTCCGCACCGCTCTGGCGCGCGTGCTCGCGCCAGGTGTAGACATTGGAGGGGAACTGGTCCTCCAGCAGCAGGATTTTCTGGCCCTTCGCCAGAGGCAGGTTGCGCGCCGCCGTGGCCAGGCCGTAGCTGACGGAGGGGACGAAGGCGATGCCCGCCTCGTCTGAACCGATCAGCGCGGCGAGCAGGGGACGCAGCCGTTTCGTGTCCTCGAAAAAGTCCGTATCCGGAATGCTCCAGGGCCGCAACTTACGCGCCATGCCGCGCTGCCCGGCTTCGGACGCCGCCAGCGGAAGCGGCCCCATCGTCGCCACATTGAGATAGGTCACGTCCTCCGGAATGTCGAAGAGATGGCGCTGGTTCGGGATCAGGGTCATGTCGCCGCCAAGGCGCCTGCGAGTTCAGCGAGGAAGTGATAGGACGCCTTTGGCGTCCGCTTTAACGTCTCGTAGTCCACATGCACGATGCCAAAGCGCGGGCCATAGCCCATCGCCCATTCGAAATTGTCGAGCATCGACCAGACGAGATAGCCGCGCACATCCGCCCCCGCCGCGCGCGCTTCCAGCACGGCGCCGAGATAGCGTTGAAGATACGATACCCGCGCCGCATCATTCACTACGCCGTCTGTATCCGGCTCGACATCATCTGCCATGCCGTTCTCTGTAACGTAGACGGGCACACCGTAGCGTTTCGATGTCTCTACCAGCATGTCGCGGAAAGCTTCCGGCGCCACATGCCATCCCATCACTGTCGTCTCCGCACCCTCCGGCGGGCTGGCATTGCGGAAACCGAACGCATTGGCGCGCGCCTGCGCATAGGTCGGCGAGTAGTGGTTCAGTCCCAGCCAGTCGAGCGGCGCATGGATCTTGTCTTCATCGCCGGGTTTCACGCGGTCGCCCATCCATTCGCGCATGATCGGATCATACTGGCCGAGGAAGACCGGATCGGCCGTGCCTCGGTTCATCGCGGAGTCCATCTTCGCGGCTGCCGCGCAATCTTCGTCCGAATCCGTCGCCGACCTTGCTGGCTGAAGGTTTGGCACCGACCCGATTTGCGCACCTGCCGGCAGGTCTGCACGCAGCCGCCGTACCGCTGCGCCATGGGACAGATTCACATGATGCACAGTGTCCAGCCAGGCCTCCCGGTCGCGGATGCCCGGCGCATGGACGCCCGCGCCATAACCCAGCATCGTGAACATGTTCGGTTCGTTGAACGTCGCCCAGTGGGCTACCCGGTCGCCGAGCCGCTTTGCCAGAAGGCCGGCATAGTCGGCAAACAGGGGAACGATCTCGCGGCTCGTCCAGCCGACCCCGGCCTTGTGCAGGGCGAGCGGCAGGTCCCAGTGATAGAGGCAGAGCCAGGGCGAGACGCCGCTCCGCAGCA
Source organism: Hyphomonas sp. (assembly GCA_041744615.1). GTDB lineage: Bacteria > Pseudomonadota > Alphaproteobacteria > Caulobacterales > Hyphomonadaceae > Hyphomonas. The sequence continues at coordinate 4,431 of JBGTKN010000376.1, forward strand.
ACTCGTCCACCAGCCGGTCATAAAAATCGAGCCCGGCCTCATTCGGCTGCCCGCGCCCTTCCGGCAATACCCGGCTCCAGGATGTGGAAAACCGGTAAGCGCCGAAGCCGGCCGCTTTCATCAGCGCGACATCTTCCTTGTACCGATGATAATGATCGCAGGCGACGTTCCCCGTGTCGCCATTCTTCACCCTGCCGGGCTCGGCGCTGAAGGCATCCCAGATGCTAGGCGCGCGTCCATCCGCGTCATGCGCGCCCTCGATCTGGTTGGACGCGGTGGACGCGCCCCAAACGAAGTCGTTCGGAAAATCGCTGCGACTGACCATGTATTCCTCCCGGATTTCGGGGGAGGATGCGCTGTCTTTACGTCAGGAACAAGCCTAGACGATCCGGCTGTCCTTGTTGCCCCAGTAACGGTCTCGGATCAGGCGCTTGTAGAGTTTCCCGGTCGGGTGACGTGGCAGTTCGGGATCAAAGTCGATACTCTTCGGGCATTTGATCTTCGACAGGTTCGCGAGGCAATGCGCGATCAGTTCCGCCGCCAGTTCCTCCGAGGGCGCAATCCCCGGCATCGGCTGCACGACCGCCTTCACGGCCTCGCCAAAGTCTTCGTCCGGCACACCGATCACGGCGCAATCGGCGACCTTCGGATGCGTGATCAGGATGTTCTCGCATTCCTGCGGATAGATGTTCACGCCGCCCGAGATGATCATGAAGGCCTTGCGGTCCGTCAGATAGAGGAAGCCCTCCGCATCCACCTTGCCGACATCGCCGAGCGACGACCAGTCGGGATGCTTGGGGTTCAGTGCGGCTTTGTTCTTCTCCGGCGCATTATGGTAGTTCGGCGGCGTGGTTCCACCGAAATACACCTGGCCCTCTTCACCGACGGGAACTTCATCGCCGTCCTCGTTGCAGATGTGCAGCTCGCCCAGAACCGGCCGGCCAACCGTGCCCTTGTGGGTCAGCCAGTCGGGGCTCTTCACCCAGGTCATGCCATTGCCTTCGGAGCCGGCATAGTACTCGTCGATCACCGGGCCCCACCAGGCGATCATCTGCTCCTTCACCGGCACCGGGCAGGGCGCCGCCGCGTGAATAGCGAATTTCAGGCTGGAGACGTCGTATGCCTTGCGGACCTCCTCCGGCAGCTTCAGCATCTTGACGAACATCGTTGGCACGAGCTGCGTATGCGTCACCTTGTGTTTCTGCACGAGGCGCAGGTAATCCTCCGGCTCGAACTTCTCCATGACCACGAGCGTCGCGCCAATGCGCGTGAAGGTCATGCACCAGCGCAGCGGCGCGGCATGGTAGAGCGGCGCCGGGGAGAGGTAAATCGACTCCTCGCTTGCGCCGGACAGCATCTTGGCAATCTGGATCAGCGCATTGTCAGCGTCGATCGGCAGGCCGCGCTCCAGCGGCGGTCGGATGCCTTTCGGGCGGCCGGTCGTTCCGGACGAATAGAGCATGTCGGTGCCGGCCATCTCGTCGGCAATCGGCGTTTCTGGGAAAGCGGCAACATGCGCCTCCATTTCCGCAAAACCACCAATCGCGCCGTCGATGGACCAGTTGTCCTTGAGGCCGGTGGCCGCTTTTACTTCCTTCGCGATGCCGCCTTTGGAGGCGCTGGCGATCAGCAGTCTCGCGCCGGAATCCTCGATGATGTAGGTCACTTCCGGCGTCGTCAGGCGCGAAGAGACGGCCACGTAGTAAAGGCCGGCGCGCTGGGCGGCCCAGCAGATCTCGAAATAGCGCGGCGAGTTTTCGGCGAAGATCGCAATCGTGTCGCCGGGCGCGCAGCCGGCCGAGCGCAGCGCATGAGCAATCTGGTTCGAGCGCGCGTCGAGTTGACTGAACGTGATGACCTCGCCGGTGCCGGACATGATGATGGCCGGCTTGTCCGGATTTGATTTGGCGTGATGGCAGGGGTGCATGGTTTCCTCCGGGGATTTTTTGTAAGCTTGATTCAGGGTTCCATTGGCCCGTTGGACTGACGGGCAAAGAAGTCGTCCTTCTTCCACAAGGGACGGACGTCCTGATTGGCCAGCTCCATCGCGATCCGAGCATTGAGTTCAGCGAACCGGGCAGCCGCATTGAAATCCAGGTTGTTGGACATGTCATCTGACGGCCGATGATAATGTTTGGCCTGGTGTTCCGCGAAGGCCACGTCTCCGCCATTCGCGAACCCGGGCTTGAGGTAGACGGACGGAATGCCTGCCTCCACAAAGCGGAAATGGTCAGACCGGGTAAAGATGCCCTGCTCGGGCGTCGGGTCGGGGCTGATCACGATGCCCATGGCAGATGCCGCTTTCTCCACCGTCGCTGCAATATTCGAGCGCAATGCGCCATAGACGATGATGTCGGTGAAATCATAGGTTAGGATCGGCATGTCGAGGTTCACCGTTCCCACGAGTGTTCCCTGTACGGATGGGCTCATGGCGAAATACTGCGCGCCGAGCAGGCCTTTCTCCTCGGCCGTCAGCGCGATGAACACCACCGTGCGTTTCAGCGGCGGCCCGCTCATCAGCATCCGCGCGGCATCAAGCATCGTGGCAACGCCGCTCGCATTGTCCAATGCCCCGTTATTGATTGTGTCTTCCTCGATCGTTTTCGAGATGCCTATATGGTCGAGGTGCGCACTGATGACGATCACCTCGTCCTTCAGCACCGGATCGGTCCCCTCGATCATGGCGACCACGTTCGAGGACGTGACGGTGTCATGCGTCGAACGCTGCGTGATCGAGATCGTCAGCGGCAAGTCAAAGCCCTGTACCACGCCGCCTTCGGCTTCTGCCGCTGCAATAACCTCGTCCCAGCTCACCGGCGCGCCGTCGAACAGGGCCGGCGCCGCTTCCAGCGAGACGCCCGATGTAACCGTGATATTGGGCGCATTTGTATAGGGCGTTCCGTCCGCCTGCATCCAGGCGAGGCTCGCGCCTTCAAGACTTCCTTCCGCCAGCAGCCGCTGGAACGGATAGACGCCCTTTGATGTCGGCGTCTCGATGCTCACCGTCGCTACGGCGCCGCGGTCCGATATGTTCTTGCTCTTCTGGCTGCCATAGTAGGCGCGCTCTTCACTCTGGATGCCCTTCGGCGTGCCGCTCAGAACCACGGCTACCTTGCCGTTGAGGTCCAGCCCCGCAAAGTCATCCCGGCCCAGGTCCGGTGCTACGATCCCGAAACCGACGAACACGGCCGGCGCGTTGATCGCCGCTTCAGGCGCGCGCAGAGAGTTGTAGACGACCGCGTTCACGCTTTCGGTGAATGGCAGCACGTTGCCCGCTGCATCCTTCACTTCAAAGATCCGGCCCTCCGCCTCCCGCACCGCGCGCTGGAAGGTGATCTCCTGGAAATAACTGCCGTCATCGCCCGCCGGAGCAACGCCCAACTTCGAAAATTCTGTCGCCACATAATCGGCCGCAATATCATAGCCGACCGTGCCCGCTTCCCGGCCCTCAAGATCATCTGAGGCGAGAGACGCCATGTGCGCCTCGATCGCCGCCGCATCCGGTGCGGGCAGCTCAGCCGGTGTCTCAGGCGTGCAGGCCACAAGTGTTGCCGCGAGCAGCGCGGCAAGTCCAAGCGAAGTCAGTTTCATCGGCGAAACGGGCCTTTCGGGGCGAAATGAGATGTAGGCCCCATCTCTAGCGTCCCGTGCCGCCCTGTCCACGACTGACGCGGCGGGAGGGGATCAAAGCTCGCGCATCCAGTAGCCCATCGGGTGCATCAGGTTTGGCCCGCCCGGCAACACCGGCCAGGCAAATTCGGTCGCAACGCCGTCCAGCTTCCGGTAGCCGCGTTTTGCCCAGAACCCGTCGAGAGGCGAATAGTCCTCGGGCCGCGCCGGATGGTCCCTGGCCCGTTCAACGGCGCAGAAACAGGCCCGCTTGTAACCGTGCGCCCTGGCGTGCGCTTCGCGCGCATCGAAGAAGGCGTGCCCCAGCCCCTGGCCGCGAAATCCCGGCAGCAGCACCGACTCGCCGAAATAGAACGTGGAACTGAGGGGAAAACCGGCTTGCACGAGCGGCCCGGAAAACTCCGCGTGATGTCCCGTCAGCGCCGAGCCCGTCGCGCAGCCGGCAATCTCGCCCGCGTCCGTCTCTGCCGCCACGATGAAACTATCCTTTGCCGACGCGAAGTCGCGCAGGTAGCGCACCTCGTAACTCGGTGATCCTGCATACAGATATGGAAACGCCCGGAACACTTCGATCCGCAACGCCGCCAGCGCCGGCAAGGCGCGCTCCAGATCGTCTCCTGTCAGCGCGCGAAGGTTCACGAGACCTGCCGGATCCATTCCTTGAGATTGTAATAAGTCGTGACCCGCTGGATCGCGCCATCTTTCACGTCGAAGAAGGCGCCGGCAGGCAGGCGGTACCTTTGTCCGTGGGCGTCCGGCAGGCCGGGATCCGTCTTTTTGTACGTGCCATTGACAATGAACTCAGCCGCCGCGCGCGAGCCATCCGCAGACGCCATCACGACGATGTCCGTCAGGTGTTCGTCGTAGCAATCGTCCATGTGGGCTATGAACTCAGCAAAGGCCTTGCGTCCGCCGCGCTTGTCGCCCTCGTTGACGAAATGGTTGAGGTCCTCGGAGACGCACTCGGCCATGCCGGTCCAGGCCTTCGCGTTGAAGGCGGCGTAGTAGCGGGTGATCAGATCGGTCGTTTCAGTCATTTCGGAAGTCCTGGTTGTCCTGCCTGATCGGGGTGGGCGGTCACATAGGCGCGCTTCAGTTCGATTGACCGGTTGTGCGCGCCTTCCGGGCTCCATCCCGGCGAATTGATCGCTCTTCCCACCCAGCGCCACGGGCGCAGGCCATCGCGCGCGCAGTCACGCAGAAAGCCGCCGAGTTCATGGAAGGCGATTACGAGCGGATTGTACGTGCCGACGGGTTTGACGATCCCGTAGACCGGTTTTTCGCGGTCCTGTTCCGGCACGAAGCTGCCGAACATCTTGTCCCAGATGATGAAGACGCCGGCATAGTTGGCGTCGAGGTATCGCGGGTTCGTCGCGTGGTGCACGCGGTGATGGCTCGGCGTGTTCATCACGGACTCGAACCAGCCCGGCATACGGTTCACGGCCTCGGTATGGATCCAGAACTGATAAAGCAGGTTCAGCCCGCCAACGAAGGCGATGACATAGGGATGGAACCCGATCCAGACCATCGGCAGGCCGAGCAGGATCAGGCCGGTGAAAGGGCCGAACCAGGGTTGGCGCAGGGCGGTCGTCAGGTTGTAATGCTCGGAGGAGTGGTGAGTCACATGCTCTATCCAGAACCAGCGCATCCGGTGAGCAAACCGGTGTTTCCAGTAATAGACGAAATCATACAGCACGAAGGCGAGCACGAAGGTCCACCAGGCGAAGGGCAGCGTCGCGATCCGGTACGGCCAGAGAAGCGCCATCATCCAAACGAAGATCGCCGCCGTCAGTGTGTTCACGACCAGGTTGCCGATTCCCATCGCCATTGAGGCGAAGGCATCCTTCGTCTCGTAACGCCCGGCCGCCCGGCCCGTTTTTACCGCCCACCATTCGAGGGCCACCGCGAGCACGAAAAACGGTGCGGCGAGGGTGGTGACTTCCGGGAGAGGCGTAGGTTCCATGAACTCAGCGCTAGCGAAAAATGACGCCTCCGTCACCCCCGTTCGCTGCCCTCGGCCCAACGCTTGACGGACGTCGGGGAAAGGCCCCCTTGTCGTACCCAGACCCATTGACCGGAGGAAAACGCATGGCTCGCCCCAAAGAGTTCAAGGAAATCATTCTCGACATCGAAGACGGCATCGCGACGCTGACGCTGAACCGTCCGGACAAGATGAACGCCTTCACCGGCGTTATGATGTACGAGATGATCGAGGCCTTCGACATCACGGACAAGGACGACAACGTCAAAGCCGTGATCGTCACCGGCAGCGGCGAGCGCGCATTCTGCGCCGGGGCGGACCTCTCCGCCGGCGCCAAGACATTCGACTATGACGCCCGCGCCGGAGACGGCGAGAAGGGTCGCACCGAGTCGGTCGACATCCAGCGCGATGGCGGCGGCCGTGTCACCCTGCGCATCTTCGAAAGCCTGAAGCCAGTCATCGGTGCCATCAACGGCGCGGCGGTGGGCATCGGCGTCACCATGCAGCTGCCGATGGATATCCGCATCGCGTCAGACAACGCGCGCTTCGGCTTCGTGTTCAACAAGCGGGGCATCAACCCGGAAGCCGCCTCCAGCTGGTTCCTGCCGCGTCTCGTCGGCATCCAACAGGCCCTGGAGTGGTGCTACACAGGCCGGGTCTTCCCGGCCTCCGAAGCGCACAGCGGCGGTCTCGTCAGCAAAGTTGTTCCGCAGACGGAGCTTATGACCGTTGCTCGGGCGCTGGCGAAGGAAATCGCCGACAATACCGCGCCGGTCTCCAACGCGCTCACGCGGCAAATGATGTGGCGTATGCTCGGCGCCTCGCATCCGATGGACGCCCACATCGTCGACTCGGCCGCCATCTACTCGCGAGGCAAGACGCCGGACGCGAAGGAAGGCGTGATGAGTTTCCTCGAGAAGCGCACGCCGACCTATCCGGTGAAAGTTTCAGACGGCATGCCGAACTTCTTCCCCTGGTGGGAAGAGCGCGAATTCGAATGGATCGGCGGCAAGGACTGATTCTAGTGCAATCGCTGCTGCCTCTGGCAACGGACATCGGCGCGCGTCTGAAGGCGCGCGCCGAAACCGTTGCGGTCTCCGAATCCTCCGCTGGCGGACTTATCTCCGCCGCGATCCTCGCCGTGCCCGGCGCCTCGGCCTGGTACCGGGGC
>JBGTKN010000377.1:0-2672 GCA_041744615.1 Hyphomonas sp.
GGCCTGCGCTGGCAATGGGCGCGGGCGCTGGCCGCCTTCGATGCCAAGAAGTATCACGGCGAAATCGAAGCCGAGCTGAAAGCCGCGCTGGCGATTGATCCGTCTACGGAGCTTGATCGCGTGATGCAGGCAAGGGCGGCGACGCTGCTGGAAGTGGTAAGGACAGAGAAGCCGCGCGAGATCGAAAAGACGGCGCTCGGGATGCTTTAGCGATTACTCCGCCGCAACCGCCTCGGTATGTGCGGCTTCCTCTGACAGCCAGCGTTCCGCTTCCAGCGCAGCCATGCAGCCCATGCCGGCGGCGGTGACGGCTTGGCGGTAGGTCTCGTCGGTGACGTCGCCGGCCGCGAACACGCCGGGGATCGCCGTGCGGGTGGAGCCGGGCTCGGTGATGAGGTAGCCGTTCGGCCGCATCGGCAGCTTATCCACGAAAAGCTCCGTGGACGGCGCATGGCCGATGGCGATGAAGATGCCGTGGACGGGAATGTCGCGCACCGCGCCGGTCTTAACGTTCCGGATGCGCGCCGCAGTGACACCAAGCGGCTGCTCGTCGCCCAGCACTTCTTCGAGGGCCGTGTCCCAGATCACTTCGACCTTGGGATTCTTGAACAGGCGGTCCTGCAGGATCTTCTCGGCGCGGAAATGGTCGCGGCGGTGGACGACAGTGACCTTGGAGGCGAAGTTCGTCAGGAACAGCGCCTCTTCGACGGCCGTGTTGCCGCCGCCGATCACCATCACATCGCGGCCCCGGTAGAAGAAGCCGTCACAGGTGGCGCAGGCGGAGACGCCGAAGCCCTTGAACTTCTGCTCGCTCGGAAGGTCCAGCCACTTGGCCTGCGCGCCGGTGGAGATGATCACGGCGTCGGCGGTATAGGTGGTGCCGGTCTCGCCGACGGCCGTGAAGGGACGGCTTTCGAAATCGACCCTGAGAATGTGATCGTTCGCAACTTTCGCGCCCATTTTCTCAGCGTGTTCCTGCATGCGCACCATCAGGTCCGGTCCCAGCACATGGGCGTCGCCCGGCCAGTTCTCGACATCGGTGGTGATGGTCAGCTGACCGCCCGGCTGCATGCCGGTGACGACGAGCGTTTCGCGTAAGGAACGCGCCGCATAGACAGCGGCGGTCCAGCCCGCCGGGCCGGAACCGATGATCAGGATTTCTGCATGTCTCGTCTCGGCCACCAGCGGCTCCTATCGTCTTCGAGGCCCTTATATGGGCGCTGGACGGCAGGGTTAAAGCGCTGCGGGCGGCTTCGCAATGCGGCTATGCGTGCGCGCTGATCACTTCCACCGTAGCATGGCTGGCGCCGAAGGCTTGGGCGAGGCGTTCCTTTACCGCGCGGCGCACCGCTTCAGCGCCAGCCCCTGCGGCGAGCGTGACCTCCAGCGTTACCAGCGGGCGCGATTCGGTCAGGGCCCAGGCATGGACATGGGTAACATTCGCAACGCCCGGCACATGCGCCTTCAGGTCCGCGATGATCTTGGCAGCCTCGAGGCCCTCCGGCGTGCCCTCGATCAGGATATGGCCGGACTCGCGCGCGATGCGCACGCCGCCATATAGGGCAAGGCCCGCGACGAGGATGGAGAGCAGGGGGTCGGCGATGTACCAGCCCTGCCAGAGGATCAGCACAGCTGCGAGGATCGCTGCAATCGAGCCGAGCATGTCGCCGGCCACGTGCCAGAGCGCGCCGCGCAGGTTCAGGTCGTCCTTGTGCCCGCCGCCATGCAGGATGGCGAAGGCGATCACGTTGACGACGAGGCCGAGCACCGCCACGCCGAGCATCAGTTCGCCCAGCACCGGCGAAGGCAGCAGCAGGCGGTTGATGGCTTCCCAGACAATCCAGAGCGCCAGCAGGATCAGCAGCACGCCGTTGGTGAAGGCGGCGAGCACCTTCATCCGGCCAAAGCCGAAACTGCGGCCCGGATCGGCCGGGCGCGCGGCCAGCTTGTAGCCGAGCCAGGCGAGCATCAGCGAGCCGGTATCGGTCAGCATGTGGGCCGCGTCCGCCATCAGCGCCAGCGAGCCGGACAGAATGCCGCCGATCACTTCGGCAAACATGAACCCGCCGGTCAGCAGCGCGGCGAGCACGACCCGGCGGCGGGAATCGGCGCTGGTCATGTCGGCATGGTGCTGGTGGTGAGCGTGGCCCTCAAGGTCATGCGCATGGGCGAGACCATGCGTATTCGCATGTGCGTGGGCGCTCTCTTCGGGGCAGCAGGGATCGGAATGGTCGTGCATGCGGACGGCGTGGCGTGCGCGGCGCCCGGCGTCAACCGGCGCGTGATAGCATAACGCCCCCGGATGGGGTTATGCTCGCGCCAGCGGCATGACGATAACATGCACGGGAGGAAAACATGGGGTACGTCCGCCTGCGGCAGCTGGTGATTGCGGCTGAATCACTGGAAGTTGCCGATACGCTCGCCGGCGTACTCGGGCTCGGGAAGGGGTTCCTCGATCCGGGCGTTGCCGAGTTTGGCCTCGTTAATCGCGTCTACGCCATCGGGGACCAGTTCCTCGAAGTCGTCGTACCAACCGCGCTTACCGCGCCGGCCGGCCGCTTCCTCGCACGCGGCGGGGATGGCGGCTACATGGCGATCTTCCAGACCGACGATCTCGCCGCCGCCCGCGCCCGGGCCGACGCGCTGAAGATCCGCCGCGTCTGGAACATCGA
>JBGTKN010000378.1:0-1561 GCA_041744615.1 Hyphomonas sp.
GGGTATCCAGCGGCGGCAGGCGCGACGCGTAGAACGCCGTCGCCACCGCGAGCGTCGCCGCAGCGGCGATGCCGACCCGCAAGCCGATCCACCACAAAATGCGCAACGTTCCGCCGAGGAACCCGCGCAATATCCGCTCAAGAAGACCGAGCCGTGGCTTGGCCTTCGCCCGTCGCTTGCCTGTCTGGGCCATGCCCGTGGCCACCTGCTCGTTGTTCTTGTCAGGACTTTGGCCTGACCCTACGCGGTTTCAACGCCGAGTTCCAGATCGATCGGCGCGACGTCGCGACGTCGTCGGTGCGCGTCAGATGCACAGCGGCTATGCAGGCCCCCGTTATCGGCTGATAAATAGGCGCCAGCGGGGCGCGCGTCGCCCTCGGCCGGCGCCCGTCATCCGGAAAATCAGTAAGTTGGACCAACCTGGCGCGATTGGCACGGAACCTGCTTTCTACGGGCTGTACAGTGCCGGAGACCGAAAAATGAGGATTTCATGAAGTTGATCATCGCCGTGATCAAGCCCTTCAAGCTGGAGGAGGTCCGCGAGGCCCTGACCGCCATCGGCGTGCAGGGCCTGATGGTCTCCGAGGTCAAGGGCTACGGCCGGCAATCGGGACACACCGAGATTTATCGCGGCGCAGAGTACGTCGTGAACTTCGTGCCCAAGATCAAGCTCGAGCTGGTCGTGCCCGACGGCGCAGCCGCCCAGGTGACCGAGGCGCTCGCGGCCACGGCCAAGACCGGAAAGATCGGCGACGGCAAGATATTTGTCCTGGATGTCGAGCAGGCGCTGCGGGTCCGCACCGGCGAAACCGGGGACGAAGCGCTGTGAGCGCCAAGCATATCATGGGGATAAAGTGCAAGATGTCGAACATCGCTAGACTGACCAGCCTCGCGGCGCTCGCCGTGGCGCTGGCCGCGCCCGCTTTCTCCCAAGAGGTCGAGGCGGCGGAGGCAGAAGCCGCAGTGGCGCTCTCGGGCGAGGCCACGGAACACACCATCTTCATCCTGAACACGCTTCTGTTCCTGATCGGCGGCTTCCTGGTGTTCTGGATGGCCGCGGGTTTCTGCATGCTCGAAGCCGGATTGGTGCGGTCCAAGAACGTCACCATGCAGCTCATCAAGAACGTGGCGCTGTTCTCGCTGGCCTCGATCTTCTACTACCTGATCGGCTTCAACCTGATGTATCCCGGAGACTTCAACGGCTGGCTCGCGGTCGGCAACCTGTTCTCGCCCGTCGTGCTGGAACCGGTGGGCGTGGCGGCGACGGACGTGGGCGACATCGCCTACGCCAGCGTCGGTTCGGATTTCTTCTTCCAGCTGATGTTTTGCGCCGCCACCGCCTCGATCGTTTCGGGCGCGCTGGCCGAGCGGATCAGGCTGATCCCGTTCCTGATCTTCACGGTGGTGCTCACCGCCTACATCTACCCGATCCAGGCGAGCTGGAAATGGGGCGGCGGTTTCCTCGACGAAATGGGCTTCCTCGATTTCGCCGGCTCGACGGTCGTGCATTCGGTCGGCGGCTGGGCGGCGCTCGCGGGGGCCATCGTGCTCGGCGCGCGAA